>DFBI01000182.1 GCA_002367335.1 Syntrophaceae bacterium UBA3084
AAGCTCATATCCTTCCTCAACACCTTTCAGACCTGCCGCCAGCATAACCGCAAAGGCAAGATATGGATTGCAGGCAGGATCGGGACAACGAAACTCCATTCTTGTGGCATTTGCCTTTCCAGGCTTGTACATGGGAACACGAATAAGTGCTGACCGATTTCTCCTCGCCCATGATATATAAACCGGCGCCTCATAGCCTGGCACGAGCCTCTTGTATGAGTTCACCCATTGAGCAACGACGAGAGATATTTCCCGGGAATGAGTCAGTAGCCCTGCAATATAGTTCTTACCTATATCAGACAAATAATACTCATCTTTTTCATTAAAGAAGACATTATCCGATCCTTTGAAAAGGGACTGGTGCACATGCATTCCACTTCCATTCTCACCAAATACAGGTTTTGGCATGAATGTGGCGTATACCCCATGTTTCATTGCTATTTCTTTAACCGTAAGTCGATACGTCATGGCCGCATCCGCCATTGAAAGTGCTTCCATATATCGCAAGTCAATTTCGTGCTGGCTGGGAGCCACTTCGTGATGACTGTATTCCACCTGGATACCTATATTCTCGAGGGTCAGAATCGTGTCACGTCTTAGATCACTGGCCATATCCAGGGGAGTCAAATCGAAATAACCACCACGGTCAAGGAACTCCGGGTTCCCTGAATCACTCTTGAAATAGAAGAATTCAAGCTCAGGCCCTACATACAATTTATATCCTTTGTCAGCAGCCTTTTTCAAATTTCTCCTTAGAACCCAGCGCGGATCACCTTCATAGGGATTGCCATCGGGAGTTGTAACATCACAGAACATCCGGGCAACGTTCATACCTTCGCTGGCTCGCCAGGGAAGAATAACAAAAGTTTCCAGATCGGGTTTTGCCAGCATATCACTCTCTTCAATTCGGGCAAAGCCTTCAATGGAGGACCCGTCAAAGCCCATTCCCTCGTCAAGACCAGTTTCCAGTTCCGCCGGTGTAATCGAAAAACTCTTCAAAAAACCAAGCACGTCCGTAAACCAGAGACGTATAAACTTTACATTCTGGTCTTTTACCTGTTTTAATACATACTCTTTGTCTTTCTTTGCCATATTATTACCTCCTGTATTTTATTCTTGTTAGCTCCTCACAGCTTATCAAGAATACCTTAACGCAAATGCTGTGCCATCTATCAAATAAATATAAATTATATTTAAAAACAACACATTACGAGCGTATCTCAGTTAGAAAAACTATATAAATATATATGCTATCCTACCATACTGCAGAAAGCAACTCATAATACATACATATTTGTATTCTATTGTCCCAAGCCGGACCCAAGATGAACATCGAACATCGAACGTTCAGCATCGAATGTTGAATGGGAAAAGGCGGCCAACCGTGAACCCTATAGCCCGAGTAGCTACAATTCTTTTGCCGTTCGACTGAGCGTTCGACGGTTCGACTGAACTTGCCGAAGGCTGAGCTCATGCCGAAGTCTCACGCCGAAGGCTCGCCGAAGACCACAGGAGGTGCCGATTGTTACTTTTTTTTACTCTTTGTGCCTCTGTACCTTTACCGCTTTGTGCCTACCTGAGTAGTTACATTTTATATTGCTGAGAAAAACTGTTATAAAAACATGGTTTAATATCGCCGAAGCCATAAAACCCGTTCAAGCTACCTTCTTTTCCGCGGAAACATCACCTGTACAAGGCAACCAAATCACGAACCACGGAATAAACTTTGGATTTTCTTCATTTCCACTGCACCTCCCCTCGATATATTTTCGTAAAAACATTACGCCATAAAGATGATAAGAACGAATCAACACTTATATGATTCCACATTGTTCCTACAATTCTGTGTTAAAGCAACATCGATGCCAGAATTCACCACGGTAGATATACTTAAACTAATAGGTTGACATAACAGGATATATTTCTATAGTAATATGCGATGGGCAAATTGATTTGAAGCTAAGAACACTACATATTTGTGGGATAGATAGTATATGCCTACCTGCTGGTAGAATAAAGGTATAACACTACCGACCTTCACCCCCAAGGGGAGATGGCTTGGTGGGAGGGGTGAGTATATATGGTTTATTTTTGCGCAGATGATGGCACAGGCAGGGGAAAACAAGGCACAAGGACAAAGGAATAAGGATCAAGGAAAAACCCTCAGTCTTTAACTTTGTGGCTCTTCCGCCTCAGGAATGGCAAAAACGCTTTAATTTCAAAGTTTAGAATTTGGCAGCTTTGTAAGAATTTCAGTTCCTTTAGAAGTAACCAGGATTGTATGTTCAAACTGAGCGCTTATACTTCCGTCAACAGTAGTAACTGTCCATCCGTCTGTTAACGACGTTTCCACAGCATAAGATTTTCCCATATTGATCATTGGCTCGATCGTGAAAATCATTCCTTCTCGAAGACGTATTTTATTATCCTTGGTAAAATGATGAAAGACGTGTGGATCTTCGTGAAAACTCTTCCCAATTCCATGACCTCCGTAATCTCGAACAATAGAATATCCGAATTTACTGATATATTTTTCAATTGTTTTTCCTACTTCATACAAATATTTTCCCGGCTTAACTGCATCAATTCCTCTATACAAAGCATTCTTTGTTCGATTCACCAGATTTTTTGTTTTTTCATCAACATTACCGATCATAAAAGTGCGGGATGTATCTCCATGATAACCATCTAAAATCACAGTAACATCGACATTTACAATATCACCATCTTTCAGAATATCTTTTTCTGAAGGAATTCCATGACACACAACATTATTGATTGATGTGCAAATACTTTTTGGGAATCCGTTATAATTCAAGGGGGCAGAAATACCACCATGCTTTTGGGTAAATTCTTCACAAAGATCATTAAGATATAATGTTGAAACACCCTCTTTCACAAAAGGTTCGATATAATTGAGTAATTGAGCAGCTAACTTTCCTGCTTTTCGCATCTTTTCTATTTCTTCCTGATTTTTAATAGTTATCACTGTTTTTACCTCATAATTGTGACATTGTTTTTTTGTAACCGTTCACTGAACGTTGAAATTAGAAATTGGAAATTTGGCCTTCATGCTTTTGTACTGTTGATGATTGTATTCAATCTTGTTCCACTCATTAAGGTCGTGCAGACCATATCTGATAGCTCTTCTGCCAGTTTGTAGACATCCAGCTCGCAAACTCGTTTCATCTCTCCCCAATTTCTACTTTCCAATTTCAAGTTTCAAGCCGTGAACGGCTACGTTCTTTTTTTCTGGCCGCCCAGGACCGCGCAATTCAAGCCGTCTTCCTATCTTTTGTAATATTTCCCGCATAAACATTCTATCGGCGGTCAGCTGTCCCCGCATGGGAGGCAAACATTATAATTCTGAAACATATAATATGTCAGCGCCGAGACTTTTCTCCGCAATTTCCCGAATATGTTTATGATGAGTAAATAAAATTATCTGCGTCANNATAAGACAATTCACCAAGCATTTTCAAAGTTTCCCGGGCACGGGTGTCATCGAAATTCACAAGGACATCGTCCAGAATAAAGGGTATGGGTTCTCTGTTTTTAAAATGCTGTTCAAGGCTTGCCAAACGCAACGCAAGATACAACTGATCACACGTGCCATCACTCATAGTTTCTACCGGAAGTTTTTTGCCTCG
>DFBI01000126.1 GCA_002367335.1 Syntrophaceae bacterium UBA3084
ATTGGGCAACTCAAACAATATCCTATTGAATTAGTAGATGCTGACCAAAAGTTGACTTACGAAGCAGCCAAATTGAAAGGTAGATACAAGATAGCTTATGCCGACTGTTTCGCTGCAGCCCTTTCACATAGACTAAATGCAGTAATAGTTACCGGTGACCCTGAATTCAAGAACCTCGGCGGCAAATATTTGATTCAATGGCTTGACACCAAATCAACCCAACGCTGAAGAGGGGTCTGAACTTGACCCTTGAGATTTCTTGATAAAGTTCTTATAATTTTTTTTCGTGTTTTCGTACCTTCGTCCTTTCGTGATAATCTTTTCCATCAAACAGAGCTTGACGCCATCATACAGAGAGCTTTGCAGAACCTTATAAAACATGCCTTTTTGTCATTCCGTGCACGCGAAGCACGACACGGAATCCAGTCTATTCAGCTACTTACGAGGGCTCTGGACTCCGGTTTTCACCGGAGTGACGACTTTTTACGAGTCCATCACTATTAAGTAATAAAATTATCCAAGCACCATATTATGAGGAGGGCAGCAAAATGATAAGAGCAAATTTCACAATAAGACTCAATGAGCTTGATGCGGATCTAATTAAGAAGCTTAAAAGCGTCTTTAATAAGGACAACATCATTGAAATTAATGTATTCGACGAGTTGGATGAAACAGAATATCTATTTTCCACCGCATCTAATCGAGAGTCGCTGTACAGGTCTCTTGAACAGTTCAAAAAAGGTGAATTTGTCACCAGGCATGGACACGAGCTTGAAGCATGATTCACTTCACTAAAGAAGCATGGGAACAATATCTGTATTGGCAAAAGGCGGATAAGGCCACACTCAGAAAGATTAACATTCTTATCAAAGACTGCGTCAGAAGCCCTTTCCGGGGGCTCGGCAAACCTGAGCCTTTGAAAAGGAATTTGGCGGGATTCTGGTCAAGGCGAATCGACGATGTGAACAGACTTGTATACAAATATGAGGATTAAGAGTTGTTCGTAATTTCCTGTAGATTCCATTACGAGTAACAAGAAGATGTTTTCTGCCTTCTGTCATCTGACCATGGCTACCCATGACTATTTTAGATATAAAATTTACAGAAAAGTCAGAGTCAATCGTTACTCAGCTTGGCTTTAAGGATTTGAAATCCTTTGTCAAAAATCAGGCTTCGCTTATGCTTTATAGCTAGAATTGAGAAATATGAGCCTGAGAATAAACGTTTCAAGGCCAAATATCATATGTCCTTTAAGTCGTTTCAGGCAAAAGTTGAAGGGTTGCAAAATGAAGAGGTGTTTACAGAAGATGACGATTACTTGGACTGGCGCTTTGCAAAAGAGGCGATTGATAGACTTGTGAGACAAAAACGAGAATTGGAATATGCTTGATCTAATCGCCAGGTACGAACGTTTAATTAAATCTTTCCAGGTTTCCCTGTATGAGCAAGAAGGAGAGATGCTTCGGTTTAAGGCGCAATTAACGTTCACGAACGACTCGAAGCTCTTCATAAAAGAATATGTTTTTGAAAACAAAGAGAGAACGTATGCCTATCATTGGACAGATACCTCGACTTTTCCACACCACAAACACACTGGAAATAAAATATTTGAATCAACAGAAACATCTGTTGGTGATGTGTTGAATAGGATCAGCGAAAAATTGGAAGGTAAACCAAAAAGCTGAAGTCCCCCTTCCGTAGAACTCATGAGCCGCAAAAAAATTTATTCTGACTTCTGATTACGGCTTTGCCAAATTAGTATTTAGCTGGGTTACAGCTAATGAGCTGATTACCAGAAAACTTAAAAACTTAAGGATGACCCCCCTAATTCACCATTGGTGGGGATGAACGAAAGGGCACAGAAAGAGCAGTTAAAGTGTTAACTTTCAACAACGTCCCCTCCCTCCGTCTCCAAATTAAGAATTGATTGATAAAGTATCTCTGAAAGATATATTCGATGAAGTTGAATCTGTTTTCGGAAAAGAAGCGGTTTTGGGCCGAAATGTAAAAATGTTTCTTTGCCGGGGATATACCGATGAAAAACTGAGGAATATTGGCGGTTTTTTCGGGGTTGGAGAATCCGGCGTGTCCCCGAAAATTCCCCATGAGAATCTGTTTCAGTATCTGAAGCATCAGAGAATTCCTAATCTCCTTCAATCGATACACAATCTCATTCAAATTCACTTTTCCTATTGCCAGATCAAAATCACATGTTATACTGACGCATCTTTTCATCACGGTCCCTCCTTCAAGGTTCTTGTTTCTCAAAACTAACCCTAAAGAGAGATCGTGTTTTTTGTAATTTACTTTTTGCCCCAACTTTTGAACGTTACCAACTGGTTTTACGCCGTTTCAGGGGTGCGAAACTTGAGTTAACAAGTAACCAGCGTTCCCTATGATTGGCCCTATGCCACATTACGCGAGGATACGCTTTATGAAAACAATGATGAAAATTCCCTTAGTCCTTGAACCACAAAAGGAAGGCGGTTGGACAATAACCAGTCCTTTGGTTCCTGAATTGGTGACAGAGATCGATGAACTCGATGATCTGAATTCATGTGTTCACGATGCACTTGCCGCTGTCATCGAATTATACCAAGATATGGGAAAACAATTCCCTGCGAATTTACGAGCCGATAACGCTGAGGCTCCTGTATGGTTTGAGTCTTTGGTTATGGCTGAAGGATGAATTACAGAGAGTTCACCAAAAAGCTACGTGCAAGTGGATGTCGTGAGATAGCCCGTCGTGGCGGCGGATCGCAAGGAGGTATGAGATATGCCAAGGGTTGCTGCAACAATACCGAATGATTTGTATAAAAAGATAGAAGAGGAAGTAAAGCTTGGTATGTTTTCTGATTTCTCGGAAGCTATAAATATAGCTCTTAAGAAATCATACGCTAAAAAGAGCAGAACATACCTGAGATGGCTTATTAAGAGAGAGGGCATTACCGAGGCTTCCATGTTGAAAGAGCTTGAGAATATCAAACGATGAGATACAGAATATTTCTCGATACTAACATTTTGATCTCAGGCATCTTTTTTGAGGGTAATGAGTCGAAGATATTAGATATGCTGGAAGTTGAGCTGATAACCTGTGAGGATGTGGTTTATGAACTAAAGAGTGTTACGAAAAAGAAACTTAAGTATCTTGATCAACGTAATCTTGAGATTGCATTGGTGGAGGTAGACACAGCATTAAGCGACATAAATATTTTGCCAAGAGAAAAATATCTTAAAAAATTTTTAGAAGCTGAAGCTCTGATAGCACATAAAAAAGATATACCCATATTGGCTGCGGCACTTTATTCAAATGCAGATTATTTGCTTACAGGTGATTCGCATTTCTTTACAGATAAAGTTAAATCTGAGATTAAAGTAAGAAACGCAAGAGAATTCCTTGATGAAATTGAAAAAGCATAAGATGAGATTAATGAAAAGGTAACAGGCTACTTGGTATAGGAAGACTAAGGGTCAAACGTAAACTTGACCCCATTTTGGGCGGGATTTTAAAATAAATGCTCGGAAACATGGGTATTGATAAAGAAGAAAAAAAGATAAAAGCGTGAAGAATGAAGACCTGCCCCCTATGTCTTTTAATTTTTTTCGTGTTTTCGTGCCTTCGTCCTTTCGTGATAATCTTTAGACATTTGATCATTTGAATTTCAGATTTACAAGTAGCGCGCCCCTCTCAAGAGTGAGACCTTTGCACAACTCCTCATCATAAGAACAGCAATTCAAACACCAAAACAAGGAAGCAAATAATATATTAAAGAGCTTTTTAACGGATTAAATGTAAAAATTAATGTAGCTATTCAGCCACAGATTCACACAGATGAACGCAAATAGGTTTTCTTTTTAAAAACGTTTTTTTTGCTTTATCCGCGTGCATCTGCGTTTGTCTGCGGCTAAGAACAAAACGCCCTTCGGACAAAAGACCTGATAAAAATCTTCCGGCTTTAAAAGAATTGATTGATAAAGTATCTGTGAAAGATATATTTGATGAAGTTGAATCTGTTTTCGGAAAAGAAGCGGCTTTGGGCCGAAATGTAAAAATGTTTCGCTGTCAGAGATATACCGACGAAAAACTGAAGGATATTGGCACTTATTCCGGGGTTGGAGAATCCATCAAATCGGGATCTCTTGGGGACATGACCCGATTTAGTTTTATCAAATCGGGATCGTGTCCCCAGACAATAGAAGTTAAAGAAAGATAAGGCGTTAAGGAAGAAGATTGCCGGGGTTATGTCCTATATCAAGGGCTGACCCCAATGATTCCTCTGACCCCAATGATTCCTGAGCTGATAAGTTCGTAAGCTCAACAGCTTACGAGCTAATATAACGGAGGACCAAAAAATGACCAAACCCAACTCTTTCTCCCATGTGTCTGATACTTCACGTTCCATCTGCGTTGTCGGAGCAGGACGCTGGGGTAAAAACCACATAAAAACCTTGCACGACCTCGGTTTTCTGGGCGGTATTGTTGAAGCTGATTCAGATACGCGCAATATGTTCAAGGAGAAATATCCGGGCGTAAAGACATTCGCATCTGTCAGGGACGCTATAAAGGAAGGCTTTGACGGGTTCACCGTGGCAACCCCTGCCGAGACCCATTTTAAAATAGCGGAGTTTATTATAACCCACAAAAAACACGTTCTTGTCGAAAAACCTCTCACGCTCAAAGCATCAGAGGCAAGGCGTCTCAAAGAACTTGCCGAAGAAAACAACGTAAACCTGATGGTAGGTCACCTTCTCCTTTTCCATCCCGCTATCCGAAAGATAAAGGAATTAATTGAAGATGGGAAGATAGGCAAACTTGAATATATCTACAGCAACCGGCTGAATTTGGGGACTGTAAGAACTGAAGAGAATATCCTCTGGAGCTTTGCGCCCCACGATATCTCCGTTTTTCAATACTTTATCTGCAGTCTTCCGACCGAGATAGTATCACGTGGCGGGGTTTTCCTGCAGCCGCACAACCACGACTCCTCAATGACAATTCTAACCTATCCTGACAATATAGTAGGCCACATATTCGTAAGCTGGCTACACCCCTTCAAGGAACACCGCATGGTGATGATAGGTTCAAAGGGCATGTTTTCCTACGAGGACTCATCCGATGATAAAAACATACTTTTCTATGAAAAGGGAATAGACTGGATACAAGGGGAACCCATCAAACGTGACGGACCCACAGAAATTATCCCTTATGAGAAAAAGATGCCCCTGACAGAAGAGCTGAAATACTTTGCGGCTCACACAAACGGAGATCCGGTTAAAACAGCAGACGCCCGGAACGGAGCGGAAGTGCTCGAAATCCTCGAAAAGGCATCTGAAAGTCTCTTGCAGGATTCAGGATTAAGGGATAATGGATTAAAGGGAAAAGATGAAATTGAGAAATTATATTTTGGTCATGAGAGCGCCGTTGTTGATAATAATGTCGAAATAGGCAGTGGCACAAAGATCTGGCACTTCTCCCACATTCTTTCAGGCTCCAAAATCGGCGAAAGCTGCAACATAGGTCAGAACGTGGTAATAGGCCCGGATGTAACCATTGGCAGGGGCTGCAAGATACAGAACAATGTTTCAGTCTATAAAGATGTGACTCTGGAGGATGGTGTATTCTGCGGTCCATCCATGGTTTTTACAAACGTCTATAATCCCCGGGCCGAAATCCGAAAAATGGATGAGGTGCGCCCCACACTGGTAAAAAAAGGAGCAACAATCGGAGCCAACGCCACCATTGTATGCGGAGTAACACTGGGTAGGTACTCCTTCATCGGAGCTGGCGCGGTGATAACAAAAGACATTCCCGACCACGCCCTTGTTGTGGGTAACCCTGCCAGACAAATTGGCTGGGTGTGTGAATGCGGTGAAAGTCTGAATGCAGACTTAAAATGTCCTGCCTGCGGGAAAAAATATCAGAAAAATGGAGGGGGGTTGAAAAGCTTAACAGCTTAAGAACTTACCCTCTTTTAATCTGTATGTCCTGTGGCAAATCTTATCGGGAATGTGATTCCGGAATAAAAGAATATTTCTTGCAGAGGTAATCTTTTGATTTTTTTTTGACAGGATAACAGGATAGAGAGGATAAATGTTATTGTGCAACACAAAGAAATAACTGAAAAGATTATCGGTAGTGCTTACAATGTATATAATAAAATGGGCTATGGTTTTTTAGAATCGGTTTATGAAAAATGCCTGTTGATTGATTTGCGTAAGGCAGGTCTTAAGGCAGAATCCCAACAGGCAATTACTGTTTATTATGAAAATCAAATTGTAGGCGATTTTGTTGCGGAAAAATCCTGTCAATCCTGTGATCCTGTCAAAAAAAGAAGGTTATGAAACATTTTGGGGAGGAGATAGAATGGATACTTCTTTAGATATAAAATTTACAGAAAAGTCAGAGTCAATCGTTACTCAGTTTGGCTTCAAGGATTTGAAATCCTTTGTCAAAAACCAGGCTTTGCTTATGCTTATGGCCAGAATCGAGAAATATGAGGCTGAGAATAAACTTTTCGAGGCCAAATATCATATGTCCTTTAAGGCGTTTCAGGCAAAAGTTGAAGGGCTGCAAAATAAAGAGGTATTTACAGAAGATGACGATTACTTAGACTGGCGCTTTGCAAAAGAGGCGATGGGTAGACTTGTGAGACAAAAACGAGAATTAGAACATGCTTGATCTAATCGCCAGGTACGAACCTTTTATTAAATCTTTCCATGTTTTCCTGTATGAGCAGGAAGGAGAGATGCTTCGGTTTAAGGCGCAATTAACGTTCATGAACGACTCGAAGCTATTCATAAAAGAATATGTTTTTGAAAACAAAGAGAGAAAGTATGCCTATCATTGGATAGATACCTCTGGAAATCTAATCTGTCGTTGGGACAATGCAAATCATTGGCCGGATATTTCGACTTCTCCGCACCATAAACACACTGGAAGTAATGTATTTGAATCAATAGAAACATCTGTTGGTGATGTGTTGAACAGGATCAGCGAGAAATTGGAAAATAAACCAAAAGGCTGAAGCGACCCTTCAGTAGAACTTATGAGTATTTCGAAACAAAATCATGTCAGATTCTTTTTTTAAAAAGCTAAATTAAGGAAATAAAATGATTGAGCAAAAACTTATCAAAAAGATACAGGATAAATCAGCCATCATCGGCATAGTCGGCCTTGGATATGTGGGGCTTCCCCTGGCTCTGCGTTTTGCGGAGACAGGTTTTAACGTGATCGGTTTTGACATTGATTCAGACAAGATAAAAGCTTTAGAGGTAGGCCGAAGTTATATCAAACATATCCCGTCAGAGCGTATTGAGAGCGCTGTAACAGAAAAAACCCTGGCGGTTACCACCGATTTTGTCCGGGCCAAAGAAGCCGATGTCCTGATTATCTGTGTTCCTACGCCTCTGAATAAGCACCGTGAACCGGATCTCTCGTTTGTTCTAAAAACCACGGAATCGCTGGCGCCTCATTTGCGTGAAGGTCAGGTGGTCAGCCTGGAGAGCACCACCTATCCCGGAACCACCGATGAGGAAATCAAGCCCATAATAGAACGAAGCGGTCTGATTGTCGGCAAGGATATTTTTCTTGTGTATTCACCTGAAAGGGAAGATCCGGGGAATCCAAAGTTTTATACAGAAAAGATACCCAAGGTGTGCGGCGGGGTAACCAAAAACTGTTTGAACGTGGGAATGGCTCTTTACGGCCAGGTCATTGAGAAAGTTGTTCCGGTTTCCTCCACCCGTGCCGCCGAGATGACAAAGCTGTTAGAGAATATCTACAGGGCGGTGAATATAGGTCTGGTCAATGAGCTGAAAATAGTTGCCGATAGAATGGGCATTGATATATGGGAAGTAATAAACGCTGCGGCCACCAAGCCGTTTGGCTTCACCTCTTTCTATCCCGGCCCCGGCCTTGGCGGCCACTGCATCCCCATCGACCCATTTTACCTGACCTGGAAGGCCCGTGAATATGGCCTGCATACCCGCTTTATTGAGCTTTCCGGTGAAGTTAATACGGCCATGCCGGAATGGGTTGTCAGCAAGGTAATGAATTCATTGAATAATGCAGGCAAACCGCTTCAGGGCTCCAGAGTATTGGTGCTCGGTATTGCGTATAAGAAAAATGTGGACGATACGCGTGAGTCCCCTTCAGTGGAACTTATGAGTATTTTGAAAAACAAGGGGGCGATAGTGACATATTCAGACCCTTATGTGCCGCAATTCCCCAGGATGCGCAAGTACAGCTTTGACCTTGATTCGGTTGAATTAACTCCCGAAGTCCTGCAACAGGCGGATTGTGTGTTGATAGCCACTAATCATGATGATTTTGATTATGAGATGATCAAGGCTCATGCAAACCTGATTGTTGATACACGCGGGGTGTACAGGGAACCTGCTGATCACATAGTGCGGGCATAAAAGCAAATGTCAACTTTTGCAGGAAATATCCTAAAACTCGTCACTGGCAGTGTCTTTGCCCAAGGACTTGGTGTGCTTGCCGCGCCGATCGTCGCAAGGCTCTTTGCTCCGGAGGCCTTTGGTGTTGCCGCTCTTTTTGCATCCATTGCCGGTATTATAGGAGTTGTTGCCTGTCAGCGGTATGAACTTTCCATCATGCTCCCGAAGACAGATGAAGAGGCGGCAAATCTCCTTGGCCTTAGCCTCTTTTTTGTCTTAATCACCACTGCCATAAGCTCCCTGATCATCTTTTTCGCCGGGGATGTAATTGTAGGTCTGTTCAAATCTTCAGAGCTGAAAAAATATCTCTGGCTGATCCCATTGGCAGTATTCGTCAACGGCACATTCCTGGCGCTTAATTACTGGAACTCCCGAACCAAACACTTTGGCCGTCTTTCCGTTGCGCGTGTGGTTTCTTCTGTTGTCACACAGGCGGGGAATTTAGGTGCAGGTTTTAGTGGTTTCGTCAGTGGTGGTGTATTAATTGCGGCGAGAGTTTTGGGCCAATTAGTTTCTACGGCTGTGCTTAGCACTCAAACATGGCGCGGTAACCACAGGTTGTTCAACAAGAACATCCGATGGAAGAAAATAATTGCAGGATTGAAGCGTTATAAAAAGTTTCCTATCTATAATACCTGGTCAGCGTTATTAAACACAACTTCACAGTTCTTGCCGATCTTATTTTTAGCCTATTTTTTTTCTCCCAAGATAGTAGGTTTTTTTGCTTTAGGGCGGCAGGTACTGTTTTTGCCAGCGAGCCTAATTGGCCAGGCTATCGGCCAGGTTTTTTTTCAGAAAGCTTCAGAAGCAAGACATCAGGGACAATTAGGTGTAGTCGTCGAAGAAGTTTTTCGAAGGTTAGTTTCACTTGGGATGTTTCCTTTTTTGGTACTCATGTTGTTGGGTAAGGATTTATTTTTATTTGTTTTTGGCCCTCAGTGGTCCGAGGCCGGAGTTTATGCTCAGATTCTAAGTCCTTGGATATTCTTTGCGTTTATATATTCACCATTAACATTTCTTTTTATTGTATTGGAAGCTCAAAAAGAAGCACTATACATTGATGTTGTTTTATTTTCTTCCCGTTGCATTGTGCTATCCATTGGCGGGTTTGTGGGTAATCCAAGGATTGTGGTAGAATTATTCTCTTTTGTTGGAACAATCATCCTCTTTTGTATGGTTTTTTGGTTTTTTTCGAAAGCTGGGGTTGCACCCAAAAAAGCTTTGGCAATTCTATGCCGGAGTTTGCTCATCTCATTCCCGGGATTATTAATAATCTCATGGTCATATTATGTAATGGAGTTCCATTTCTTAGTTACTTTGGGAGTTTGCTTTGTTTGTACCATTTTATATTATACTTTGATTATTTACAGAGACTTGTATGTGAGGATGCAATTAATGGCTTTCTTTAAAAAATTGGTCTATCAAAGGAAATTTTAAGTATTGAATAGGAGAGGAACTATCGAGAAGCGTTTGGAGACGAATTTAGTTTAAGCTCATTAAAATAAAGTGAGGAATATATTGAGAAAAATAGTTTTCAGGTTAGGATATGTCTTAAAAAGGCCTATGGTTTTAAATTACTATAATGAATTTATGCGGAATAACTCAAAACCAATTGAGGAGTTGGAGTTACAACAAAATAAGGGGTTAAAGCGTTTGATAGATTTTTGTTTTGATCATATTCCTTATTATCAGAGGTTGTTTAAATCTCTACACCTTACAAAAGTTGATTTTAATTCAATAAATCATTTAGAACAGCTTCCTATCCTTACAAAAGATCAGATAAAAAATGAGCCTGAAAGTTTTATTCCTGTAAATGTAAAAACAAATTTCATTAATGGATCAACAGGCGGATCGACTGGTGTGCCTTTGAAGTATAGAATGTCCCAGGAATGTTATTGTAGAAGTGTCGCTCTTTTGTATAGAGGTTGGTGGTTTGCAGGATATAGGCCAGGTGACAAGCTTGCTGTAATAGCTGGTGCATCTCTTGTGTCGAATAAAGAAACATTTAAGAAGAAAGCCCAGGACTTTGTTTTGAACTTTAGGCATTATTCTTCCTATGGCATGGATTCAGAAATTCTTGACAGGTATTTGTTGCACATGAATCAATGTAAGCCTTCTTTTTTAAGAGGCTATGCCAGTTC
The DNA here is from genome assembly GCA_002367335.1 of Syntrophaceae bacterium UBA3084. Taxonomy (GTDB): domain Bacteria; phylum Desulfobacterota; class Syntrophia; order Syntrophales; family UBA6807; genus UBA3084. Next base: position 10,602 of record DFBI01000126.1, read on the forward strand.
GTTATATTTGTTAGCTAAGCATGTAGAGGAAAATAGTATAAAATTGAATTTTCATTTAAAAGGCATTTTTTCTACTGCGGAAGTTTTATCTATTAGTCAAAGAAAGCTGATAGAAAGGGTTTTTCGTGTTAAAGTTTTTGATAATTATGGATTGAACGATGGTGGTGTATCCGCATATGAATGTGATGAGCACAATGGAATGCATATCGATTATGAAAGATCTATTCTACAAACAGTAAATGATGATGGGAAAGTGGTTGAAGGAGAAAAAGGGAAAATAATTGCAACAAGCCTTTATAATTTTGCTATGCCATTTATCAGATATGATACCGGTGATTTGGGACTCATTGATACATCTCCCTGCGTTTGTGGGAATGCGAGACCTTTATTAAAGCAGATTTATGGTAGAACAACTGATTATTTGAAGTTAAATAACAAGGTTATTGGCAGCCCTGTTTTAACTGTATTGATGGGTAAAGTAGATTTAGAAAATTATCAAATTATGCAAAAAAAATCCGATGAAATCGATGTAAAGTATGTAAACGAATCTCTTTTAAACAATAAGGACGAAGATTTTATTAAAAAATCGTTCTTTGAGCATGTAGGACAAATAAAAATCAATTTCAAAAGAGTAAAACCATACAACCTGTTGATAGAAAATAAGTATAAATTTATCATAAATGAAGTTTGTCGATAACTTATTGGGTACTGTGTTTTCATGCATATTTATCTAACTAAAACCAAATTGAAGATACTGTTTTTGTATGTGATTGCGTATGCCTTGTTGTGGTTCGGGTATGCCACGTTTATCGTCCCGATCTATGGCTATTCAGGCTTTGAATGGGCGCCGAACATGGTAAAGGTGTTTGAATCAATAGTGGCGCTCGTTCTCTTTGCATTGAGTCTTCCTTCAAGGGTTAAACGACCCTCAGATCTTTTTATTCATGTGCATTTTTTGCTGCCTGTTGTTCCAATGCTTGTTCTGTATAGCGCTTCGGATCTTCCGAGAGCATATATGTGCTTTGTGCTGCTGGCTTTCGCTGTTGTATGTTTTGTCCGCAAATTCAAATTGCCCAAGATCAAAAAGAATCTAATTTCCATACAAACAATGATGTGGGGGCTTTTGATTATTTCCGGAATTTATATTTTAAGCATCATTTTACAGGGAGGTCTTCGATATTTAAATTTTAATCTATTGAAAGTATATGAATTTCGCAATCTTGCTTCGCAGGACTTGCCGAGAATATATGGGTATTTTTCCCCGATGGTCTCCAAGGTTCTATTGCCATTTATATTGCTGCTTGCTGTATATCGTCGGAAGTGGTTTATTGCTGGCTTGGCACTGGTCGGAAGCGTGATGATGTTTGCCCTGACAAATCATAAAGGGCCTTTATTTTATCCGTTTTTGGTGCTTGGTGTCTATTGGATCATGAATTCCCGACGACGATGGGTAATACAACTGCTGCTTATAGGATATATTATGGTTATTTTTGTATCGTTGACACCTTTTTTAATTAACAATCATAAGACCACGGAATCATCTTTATCTGATATAATTGCCGGTTCATTGCTTTTACGCCGGGGATGTTTTGTGCCCGCTCACCTCAATTTTGTATATTATGATTTTTTTTCTACTCATCCGCATACGATGCTGGCTGAGAGTAAATTAACATTCGGCCTGATAGAGTATCCTTATGAACTTAATTCTTCACATCTAATCGGCTATCACTATTATAATAATGATCAATGTGGCGCCAATACTGGCTGGTTAGGCTCAGGATATATGCATTTCGGTGTTGCTGGTATGCTTATTTATGCTGTAATAATTGGATTATTATTAGGATTGGTTGATATGCTTTGTAAAAAAAGAGAGATTGGAATTTCAGTCGCAATATTATTTACTCCTCTTTTCGCTCTTTTTTTATCTACAGATCTGCCAACGGCAATGTTAACGCATGGACTTTTGTTAGCTGTGTTTTTAACTTGGGCTTGTCGGTTAACAGAGCATAGCAAATCAGTGCCGCATAAAAGATCAGCAAGTTTTTTTAAACGAATAGTTCATCGTTGCCGATTGGCTTCAACATCTTAAACGTAACAGGAGTAAAGTAATTCGATGATTAAAGTTTGTATCCTGACATCCGTCCACCCCCCCTTTGACACCAGGATATTCCACAAGGAAGCAAAGTCCCTAGCAAGGGCGGGGTATGATGTTACGCTTATTGCGCAGCATGATAAAGAGGAGATTATTGACGGGATAAGGATTTCCCCGCTTTTAAAGCCGAAAAACAGATTGGAGAGGATGACAAAAACTGTCTGGTTAACCTATCGAAAGGCACTTAAAATAAATGCGGATGTTTATCATTTTCACGATCCTGAATTGATGCCGGTGGGGTTGCTGTTGAAACGCCATGGTAAGCGGGTGATTTATGATGTGCATGAGGATGTGCCGAGGCAGAACCTGTCAAAGCCTTATCTCCCTGTTGCTTTTCGCAAACCAATATCGCTGATGATTGGCGCATTGGAGGCATTTTCCGCAAGGCGGTTTGACGGCGTTGTTACGGCCACTCCTTTTATTAACAGGAGATTCCTGGAGCTGGGCGCAAATGCCATAAATGTGAATAATTATCCTCTTGTCTCTGAGTTGTATGCCGCGGAAAACCAGTGGAAAAATAAAGAAAAGATCGTGTGTTATGTCGGGGGCATCGGTCGGATTCGTGGCGCTTTTGAAATGGTGGAGGCCATCGGAAAGACAAAATACAGATTGTTGCTGGCAGGGAATATCGAGACTGACATTGAGAATGTCCTGCAACAGATACCCGGCTGGCGGCAGGTTGAAGCGCTGGGATTCGTTAACAGAGAAGGCGTTCGGGCTACGGCTGCCCGCTCAATAGCTGGGCTGGTACTTTTTCACCCTGAACCTAATCATATTAATGCGCAGCCGAATAAGATGTTTGAATACATGTCTGCCGGAATCCCGGTTATTGCTTCCAACTTTCCGCTTTGGAAGGAGATTATCGAAGGGGCTAAGTGCGGCATTTGCGTTGATCCTCTTAATCCGGAAGATATTGCCGGAGCAATTCAATTCATCATTGATCATCCGGCAGAAGCAGAGCAGATGGGCAAAAACGGCCGCAGGGCAGTGGAGGAAAAATACAACTGGGGCATGGAAGAGAAGAAGCTGCTCGGGTTGTATAGCGCACTGGCTCACGCAAAGGCCCAAAGGCGCAAAAGATAGAGGATAGAGGTCGGAATTCAGATGCCGGAGGATTGGAGGTTTGATGAAGGCATTGTAATATGTATGAGGCTAAAAACGAATAAATAGCAAGGCTGAAATAGGGAGTTTTTGTGCTTTCAACTGAAGAAATAAGAGAAATAATCGAAAATGGTGAAACCGGACGGGTTGAATTCAAATCCGAGAGGGAAAAGAATATAGATTTTGCAAAGGAGATTAAGGTACTCCCCATTGTCAA
>DFBI01000161.1 GCA_002367335.1 Syntrophaceae bacterium UBA3084
TAAAGTGATAAATGAAGGATGCCCTTAATTCCCTTATTTTCTGCTATTCTCTTTGCTATTCTTTGACATTCAACTATCTTTTAATATCAAATCATTCAGCTACGATTCTTCAAACCATCAAACACGCTCCGACACAACCCCTCTGCTATCCAAATATTATTTCTCTCGATAATACTGTCAAATATTATTCGAACTTCATCAAGGGACAATATCCCCTTACGGACCTGCGTTAGTAACTACGATCATTCCAGCTCTTCCTTAACCATTTTTTCTGACCAACGAGGCTGAATGCCGTCTGCTTTAGCCTGACGCATCAGTTCCTGCTGAGATAGACCGGCAATTTCTGATGCACGCCCAAACGATACCAAGCCACGTTTGTAAAGATATAAGGCTTCATGAACCTTTATCTGGGCTAAACCCAGCAACAGTAATTCACCCAATCTGTCCTTGTATCCATCTAATTCAACAAGACGTTCATCGGGAATTTCAACAGTTGCTTTTGCCATTGTCTTATCCTCCTCAAACTCTGACATTTATCCAATCATCCAGGCTTTATCATCCATACGTTCCCGCCAAGGAACCGATACTAATCATCTTTACCCAGTTGAATAGGGTTCCCCCGGGGAAATCCAGCAGGGCTAATCATCCCAGCTATTTCCACCCTCCGACCTCTGACCTCCGACATCCGACCTCTGACCTCTGTCTTTTTCCCTCTGTCTTCTGTTTTTTTATCCTTTCAGCTTTCAGCTTTCAGCTTTGAGCTTATATGCTTCCACCTTTGAGCTTTCAGCTTTCATCCAAGGACTTCCCCATACAATTCAGCATACTGCCCTGCTATCTTTTCGATGTCAAAACAGGCCACCGCCTTTTCTCTGGCCTTTATGCACATATCTTTATGGCGGTTTTCATCAGACAATACCCGGTCAATTCCGGCAGCAAGGTCGGAGGTATCAAAGGGTTTTGCAAGGTAACTGTTTAATTTGTGTTCTATCATGTCAGGCATCCAACCGATATCAAAAGCAACAACCGGAGTACCGCACGACAATGGTTCCACAACCGTCAAGGAAACTTGCTCACATCTATCTCACATTCTCACACAATCCCACATCAAACAGAATATCTCACACGCGGACCGCTTCCCTGTTTATGAATTAACCCTTTTTCTTCAAGCTGTCTTAGTCTTTTCAGGGCTGTATTCTGATGGATATTCAAATTCGCTGCTATCTCCTTGCTCCCTAAAGAGATCCCCTGTTTGATTAGCTCAAAAACATCTTCAAGATCAGGCGATATGGTCAAGCGGGCCCTAAAGATAATTGTTTTGAAAAAATTGCCGGTTTCTTCGAATTTTGGTTCCGGTAGGGCATTTGTTCTGCATGCCTCCTTTATCCTCATTATGCCTGTCCCTAACTGCTCAACATATCCTGCCTCACGGAATATCTTTACGATAAGCCTGTTTCTAACTTCGGATATCCCCTCCCCCAAATCCTGAAGAGTTATCCCTGATGGAAGCATGCCGGGACTGGTAATTTCAATTCTGTCTGAAAAAATATCCAGCTTATTATCAGCCCCGGTGATGGAGTAATCTCTATGGCAAATTGCGTTTAAAATTCCCTCCCTAATAGCAGTCAGAGGAATGTCATAGTCCTCTTTTCTTCGCAAGGCAGATATCTCTATCTTTCTTTCCATGTAAAGACGAACAAAATCCATGACTTTTTCCGGCATCGCCAACAAACCATCATTAATAGTGGTTGAATTTATCAGATCAGCCCTATTTTCAGCCTTGAAGCGGGAGACCCTGAACCTTGCATAGGAATATTCATCCGGCAGGGCGGAACAAAACAAAAGTACTCCGCCAATAGTTGGATGACACGTATGATCATAACGCTGCGCAGCCTTAATTTTTACAAAATAGTCAAGACCTGGTTTTGTTTTTAACCCGCGTAATTCAATAAACTTTTCAAGCAACCGTATGTCTAAAATATCACAATCAAGGGACTGATCAATTTCCTGGTCAAGACTGATATTTCTGGCCTGTCTCCTCAGCTCAGCCGCAATCTGGGAATCCGCCTTCCTGTTCGTCGAGCCGACCCTTGCAAAAATCCCGTCTTCAGGGCCGAGTTTTTTCAAATAATAGGGCTTGTTAGCCCCTGACAAAACTCTGATGATAAAAATTACCTTATTTTCAAAAGCGGCTGTTTGGAAAAAGACGTTGGGGATGGGTGAAATTGAATCATATATAATGCTTGCCAGTTTCTCTTCCAGGTCAAAAGGCTCTTCTTTTACGCCTGTTACAGTACGGTCATCATTCACACCAACATAAATATTACCTCCAGCGCCATTTGCAAAGGCAACCACTGTTTTCAATAAATTCTGCCTGTTTTTTGGAATCTCTTTCTTAAATTCCAGCGTCTTGCTTTCAGGTTGTTTGAGAATCTCCTGAATTTTCATCTAAACCTCTCAGTCTGTTTTCCATGCCCCCCTGTCTAAATAAAATGTGCTTCATACCTCCGTTTTGCCCATGCCTTTCTCAAATTTGCACATACCGATCTTGACGAGCGCCGTATTTGATCCATCAGCGCATACCGTTCTTCTTTAGGAAAATTCCTTGAAAGCCGAAAAATCTCCATCGCAAGCGCATAGGCTTTCTGATATACTCACAAATCCTTAGCTGACTTTATCTG
>DFBI01000102.1 GCA_002367335.1 Syntrophaceae bacterium UBA3084
GCTTCAGGTAAAGCTGCTCCGCTTTCTGGAGGACCAGGTCATTGAACGGATAGGCGGGAGGAAAGGAATCGAAGTTGATGTCCGTGTCATTGCCGCCACAAATAAGAACCTTAAAGAAGCCATAAAGGATGGAAGTTTTCGGGAGGATCTCTACTTTCGTCTCGGTGTTATCTTCATATCCCTCCCTCCCCTCCGTGAGCGAGAAGGCGACATTATGCTACTGGCAAAGGCCTTTCTGAACCGTTTCGCGGAAGAAAACAAGAAAAAGCTGACGGGATTCACCAAAGAGGCCGTTGCCGCGATTGAAAGATATGAATGGACCGGCAATGTGCGCGAGCTCGAGAATCGCATCAAGCGCGCAGTCATCATGGCCGAGGGCAAGAAGCTCAATCCCACAGACCTTGAAATGGGGACCCCCAAACCGAAATACGACGACATGGACATCAAAGAAGCCCGCGATACCCTGGAAAAAGAGCTAGTCAAAAAAGCATTGTTCCGGAATCAGCGCAACATAACCAAAGCAGCCAAAGAACTCAAAATAAGCCGCCCCACCCTCTACGACCTGATGGAAAAATTCAAAATTAAACATTGATGCTTTAGCAACAAGTCGGAAAAACACTCCTTTGTCATTCTGGTGAGCCAAAGCCCTGAGTATACTGTAGGGCCCGTTCCCCGAACGGGCCGGACTGCGGGCCGATGAGGGCATCGGCCCCTACAATCTTTAACCTTGCACCTTGATCCCTGGTCCTTTGTTTTTAATTCAAAATTACAAATTCAAAATTGTCTTTTTCCTTGAACCTCTACACAATATGGCAAAGGTTCCAAATATTGACAAATAGGGTAGTATGAGATAATATAAAATTTATTAAGGTAGCTTTTCGATAATAAGCATTTACTGAAAGAGGATTACAGAGGATAAAATGATAACTCACCAAGACGCATCCTTTCAAAAGGCTATTGACGCAGTAGAGTCTCTCCCTGTTGATGACCGTGAGGAACTTCTCGAGATACTGAGATTACGTATGGCCGAGTACAGGCGTGACGAGATTGCAGTCAATGCACGGGAAACGTTGCAGGCAGTTCGGGAAAAGCGGGCAAAATTCGGAACTGTCGAAGATTTGAAGAAGGATCTCTTAAAAAAACCCACACGCTGCATGGAAAACTGATTGGGCTTTGGGCCTGCCAAGTCGAGTATGATTGTCGAATTGTATTTACCTTTGAAGAAGAACCGGATAACGAAAGAAAATTGATTGTTCTGGTGGACATTGAAAGGCATGATGAGATTTACTGAGACTCGCGACCGCAATGGATTACCCCGTAGCAAGCCTAAACCACGGGGTATCGAAATGAGAGGTTTATCTTTTTCATCGAGACCTTTGAATTTTGCCACAAATAATCTAAATAGCCATTCCCGTGCAAACGGGAATCCAGTAATTACATGTAGAGTGAAGTCTCTGTAGCTCCTTGTTCCTTCGTCCTTAATTCAAAATTAAACATCCACGGACAAACAAGTTTGTCCATGCCACCCACCTTCCACCTTTTACCTTGAACCTTGTTCCTTTCTCCTTGTTCCTTCGTCCTTCTGTCGACATCTTTTACAAATCCAAATAATCCGCTATCCTATTGTTACTATTGACTATTCATCCTTACACGAGCATTTAACACCAATTATCCCTCAAATATCGTCGGTCTCCTTTACAATTTCGACACAAAAGACAAACATCAATAAGACCCTTTGCTATCACCCGTAAAAAAATAACATTATATATATTAGCCACTTACAAGTGATTCTATGTAAAAGTTAAAAGATAAAGCAGACTTGGCATGACAGTTGCTGGTATTAAGACAAAACAGACAGAATTAAACACAAGTAAATTTAGCTGAAGAAAGGAGAATTAAAATGAAAAAGTTATCAAAGATTTTAGCAGTTTCAATTGTTTTTGTTTTTATGGCGGCAGGTTTGGCTATGGCTGACATTATCTATTATCCCGATACTACTAATGATTGGCCAGGATATGAAACTCTTGTTGGTGATGAGTATGGAACGCCAAAAATAAGTGGTATGACATTAACAATTGAAGAGGGTTACTTACAGTCAATTTCGATTGACATGGTGGGACGGCAGGTATATGACTCGCTATATATCAATGCCAATATGGGGCTTTGCGAGAATTACGAAGCTTGGGATTATTATGTTAAGGATGTTAGCCGCGCTGACACTGGAGCAAACTTTTACAGCGTTGCTGATGCATATACATATGTATATGATGAGGTTCATCGACCAGGCCACCCCGTACAAATTACCGAAGGGTTAACCCTATTGGATACCGGATTAGAGTCAGCTATATGGAGCATCACGAATCCCGGCGGTGAAGGAACTTTTGATGATGTTGGTGTGTTGACATACTCGTTCGATGATACCTTTGTCTTTTTAGGCGAGAAATACGTTGTCGGATATACTCCTTGGTGTGCCAATGATGTAATCATCACCACACCGGAACCGATGACCATGCTCCTTCTCGGCTTCGGTCTGCTGGGTCTTGGCCTTGCAAGGAGAAAGAGTTAATCCACAGATTTCACAAAATTACACGGATTACACTCAAGATTGGGTTAATTGAGTTTATGAAAAACGCCTGCTGGACAATTCCGGTGGGCGTTTTAATTTAACATTAGCCTTTACTGTTAATTCAAAATTGAGAAGTTCGTAAAAAGTCCAAAATGCCCCCTCTCCCTTGATGGGAGAGGGTTGGGGTGAGGGTGAATATAACAATATTTCAATCACTTACGTCCCCCTCCCCTTTATCCCCTCCCACCAGGGGAGGGGAAATCCGACTTTTTACGAACTTGTCAAAATTGGCTTGTCTTTGCTCCTTTTGTTTTTTATCTTGTTCCTTTAACCTTGAACCTTGTTCCTTGATCCTTTATTCTTCTGGTGACGAAAAACAATGAAAAAGATCCTTTCAATAGTAACAATAATCCTGACACTTCCACTATCTTCGGCGATTGCCAATGACAGCATCGCTGTGCCCGAACCGAGCACGCTTCTGCTCCTTGGCGCTGCTATTGCAGGATTGGGAATTTTCTTGTTCTGGAGATCCAAAAAAAAGTAGGGCCCGTTCCCCGAACGGGCTGATATCACCGTGATTCCTTCGACGGGCTCAGGATGTACCCTTCGACGGGCTCAGGATGTACCCTTCGAACGGCTTCACCGTGAGCCTGTCGAACGGCGGGCCGATGAGGGCATCGGCCCCTACAAATGCCGGGTAGCACTCAATTCAAAATTGCTTTTATATCCTTTCACCTTGAACCTTTAACCTTGAACCTTTGTCCTTTTACCTTGTTCCTTGAACCTTGCTCCTTTTTTTACACCATAAACCAGAGGTGTAAGCGCCCATCGTGTGATCACCCGCAACGTTTCATGTTTTGCGATGTAGCGGGCAATGGGAGGGGATGTAGCGTAATAAAACCTGACAAAAGCCCTTCCAGCAGGATTTGTGAGAAGATATTTATCCCGGAATTCCCTCAACACCATTACATCAGGCTCTATATAGCTGCCATAAGCTGCAGTTGCAATGAAACAGCCTGCACCACCGCCATCACTGCCGCTACTATCATTCACGGCGCTGTTTGCCGGAACGGTGTAGGCAATTTCGCCTGAATAGGTGCTTTCATCCCCTGAAGTATCATAAGCGGTTGCAACTATGAAATATGTTTCTCCTGCTTCAAGACCTGAAATAGTGCAGCTTGTATAACTGCCAATATCGATAACATTCGAATACGCCCCGCTTTCGGAACCATAGTATACTTTGTAACCGGCGATATTCGATTCGGGATTCCGGTCCCACGCCAGGGTTATTTCTGCGGCATGTGCGGCTTGGATGGTAAACAGGAAAACGAAAAAGAAAGCTATAAAAGCCGCAAGGCTTAAGCGGCAAAGCAGCAATCTTAAATTCGGTTCGACGGATCGACGACTCGTCGAAGTCTGAGCTCGTCGAAGTCTGATCTCGTCGAAGTCTGATCTCGTCGAAGTCTGATCTCGTTGCAGGCTTACCAAAATCTGAATTATAAATTTTGAATTTA
>DFBI01000139.1:0-4430 GCA_002367335.1 Syntrophaceae bacterium UBA3084
TCTTTTAGGCGGTGGATTTGGGACCCCGATAGGACTTGACACGACGGGGCAGTGACTGTTAATATTTAAATTTATTGTGGTAGAATTAAATACAGGCAGGAAACGACAATCATGAAACCAAAAATACTGTTTATGGGAACTCCGGAATTCGCAATTCCATCCCTGAAAATCTTGATAAGTAATGATTATCCTGTTTTGGGGGTTGTTACCCAGCCTGACAGGCCCAAAGGAAGAGGGCAAAAGTCTGTTTCTTCTCCTGTCAAGGTAGTTGCGGAACAATATAATCTTAAAATTTTCCAGCCCGAAAGTGTCAGAGACAAAGAATTTTTAGATACATTCAGCGAAATATCCCCGGATATGGTGATATTGACCGCCTTTGGCCAGATACTTCCCCGGGAGATTATTGAGTTTCCACCGATGGGTTGCCTTAATGTCCACCCTTCATTACTTCCGAAATACAGGGGAGCTGCGCCGATCAACCGGGCTTTAATAAACGGTGAAGAGAAAACAGGTGTTACAATAATGCTCATGGATGAGGGAGTGGATTCAGGGGATATAATACTTCAGGAAGGAACTGATATTGATCCTGACGAAACATTTGATGACCTCCACAATAGATTATCACAGATTGGTGCAGGTCTTCTTCTGAATGCTGTGAAAGATGTCACCAGTGGAACGGTTACCCGAACACCTCAGGATTCATCTCTTATAACATTTGCGCCCCGCCTGACCCGTGAAACAAGACATATTAACTGGGAAAACAGTGTAAAGGATATTATCAATCTGATCAGAGGGCTTTCTTCGTCTCCCGGCGCCTATTCATTCCTGAGAGAAAAGAAATTGAAGATTTTTTTTGCTGTCTCCGGTAAAATGAAAACTTCCGGTGAAAAAGAACCGGGGAAGCTGGGAAAATTGATGGAATCAGGCCTTCAGGTAACGGCAAAAGACGGACATGTTTACATTCAGGAAGTACAGCTTGAAGGCAGGAAAAGGATGCTCATCGATGATTTTCTAAGAGGGTATCAAATATTTTCTGACGATGTTCTCGAATGAGTATTGTGAGCATTTTTCGTCCCTTAGCCTCTTTAGGATTAGAGCTTTGAAAATGAAAAGGCAGACACAAGAGCTAAAATGCAACCCTGTTCCCGTGTACTTCTATCCATTTTTAATAGTAATCTTCCTCGCATGTATGTCGGCAACTTCTGGAAACGAACAGTCGATACTCGTCGGCTTTACAACGGGAAAAGACCTGAAGTCTGCTCCCGATGGATGGGAATCGCTTACTTATCTTGGGAAAGCCAAAAATGATATATCATTAATTAAAGAAGGGAAGCGAACAGTACTTCATGTTAAAAGCCTGAACAGTGCATCAGCTCTCTTAAAGAGGCTTGATGTTGATCCTGAAAGTTTTCCCATTCTCGCATGGCGCTGGAAAGTTAACCGGACTGTCGGAATGGCCATTGAAAGCCGGAAAGATAGAAATGACTGTGCAGCCAGAGTCCGTGTCATCTTTGGAAATGGGCAAACTAAATCAGTAAAAGAAAATCCGGAAATTAAGAAAATTATCAAATATCTTGGTGTTAAAGTACCGCGTATGGAACCATCCGGGTTCAAAATTGACTACATCTGGGGAAATCATGCCCTCAAAGGCGAGATAATAGATTATCCTGGATCAAGGAATCACAAAGTAGTAATTGTGGAGAGGGGAAATACCAGGGCAAATCGATGGATATGGGAAAAACAAAATCTTATTGAAGACTTTCGTCAAATGTTTAAAGGCGATCCCCCAAAGCTTACAGGAATTGTCATTTTATCAGATACCGATCAGACCAACGAAGGGGTGGAAGCCTGTTACAGTAGTATCGTTCTAATGCAACCCATCAAACAGCCATAGAATTTGAAGCCGAAGGCGCAATCTATTATGCAAGATTGCTGGATAAAGTTACCGATCCTGTTGCATGGTTCCAGAAAACGGAGCATACGAGTCTGGGTGAGAAATAATGGGAAAAGTGTTTTGATAATTTAACAAGAAAGGTTACTTGCTGTTATATGGTGTCTTTTATTCTTCTATTGAATTAAAATTCTTGCCCGGGTTATAGTCTTGTGTTATTTTGCCGATAATAGTTGTGTAATCCTTAAAATATCAGTCGAGGTGAGTTTTATGAAAAAAATTCAAATTTGCTTTATTTGTGTTCTTGTATTTTTTCTATCGTGTCAAACTGTTTTGGCAAAAGGAAGTGTATCGGCTGGAGAATGGTTTGAGAGAGGCATAAAGTATGAAAAACAAAATGTCTATGATGAAGCTATCAAAATGTATACAAATGCAATCGAGATCAACGATAAATACGTAGAAGCATATTTTAGAAGGGGCAAAATGTATTTTTCGCAGCATCCGAGCAATTGTATGGAGTCTATTAGAGATTATACTAAAGTCGTAGAGCTTGCCCCTGGATATGCCGATGCCTATTACGAACGTGGGCTATTGTATCTCTATAAAATTGATAATGAAAAGGCAAAGGCAGATATGGAAACGGCTGCCGGTCTGGGACATAAGAAAGCACAGGAATGGCTTAATCCAAAACTTAAAGAAGAAAAGATAAAATACATTAATTTAAGTAATTACATACCATCAAAAAAAGAGTCTATGGTTCACTTTGATTTTAATCGTGCTGAAATTAAAGCTCCCTATTATTCCTTACTTGATGAGATTGGCAGGGTCTTAAAAGAAAATCTCACCAAAGCGAAAATCGTTGTGGCGGGTTACGCTGACAGTACAGGTACGGAGAAGTACAACAAGAATCTTTCCCTGAGGAGAGCAAAGGCCGTCCAAAAATACCTGTCAGAAAGACACGGAATAGCTCTCAAACGCATTATCATGAAGGGCTACGGTGAAAATAGCCCAATTGCCTCGAATGAGTCAGAGGAAGGACGAACCCAGAATCGCCGCGTTGAGATGCTGGGAGTCGAAGGACTTTAAAGTCTTTATCCCAACAACTGCGTTTTTTGAAAAATAAAAATCTAATCACGAAAACACGAAAAGATTAAGCATTCGGGCGGGGTTTATCCCCGCCCGAAGTTTTTGTGACAGGCATCCTTTAATCCACCTGATCCGGAAATTTGAATTTTGAACTCTTTCGCCTTTGACCTTTTGCCTTTAATCTTTATGCGTCGAAAGTCAACCTTGTGCCGGACATATTGAGAATAAACTGATCCGGCATTTGGTTTTCTATGCAGACAGATGCTTTTCTACCCGTGCAGTGACACGGAATGACATACACAGGATTGATTTTTTTCAATTCTTCCACTGTTTGACCTATTATAGGCTCAAAAAGAGAACCTCCCAGGTGAAATCCACCCATGACAACATGAACCTTATTGATTTCCGTAATTGATTTCGCGTAATTAACCGAATTGACGATACCCGAGTGGGCGCAACCGGAAAGGACAACAAGGCCTTTCCCCCTGAGATTCATCACGATAGATGTATCATCCTCTATAGGATCCCATTTTTCAATACCATTCTCCATAAAATAAGCATTCGGCATTCCTTTTTCAAATGCTGTTTTGCGCACAATTTCACCTAAAAACAACACATTCCCATCCAAAAGACTATAAGGCCTTTTCGTTTCTACGAGCTTAACACCGGCCCTCGCTACCCTTTCTCTGGTAAATTCTGGAATGTCTGCCTTGAGATCATCACTGATCTTGATATATCTGGGATACTTAAAAAGATATGGGTGAACGACCAGTTTAATTTCCTTCTTCCCAATCATTTTAACGAGGCTTTCAAGACCACCAAAATGATCATAATGGCCGTGAGACAGGGCCATAACCTCAATCTCACGCATATCTACATCAAGCATCCTGGCATTATGGGCCGCACCATCTTCAGAAATACCAAAATCAAACAACATTGTTTTTGTTTTGCCATCCCTCGTTGTTTTAACAATTGCCGAAAACCCATGCTCCGCCCGCACAGACTTTCCTATTGTTCCACGTAGAAGGTTTCTGGCTCGTGAAATTATCTCACCATTATCAGTTGCGGTAATATCGATATAATTATCCTGTAATGTTAGTATTTCAACCCTGTCTACCTCTTTTAGGCCGATACTTGCCATGCGTTTCCCCCTTTCTGAAACATCAACATTTATTTATTAATGATGGCGGAAAATGGGACAAATTTGTTTTTATTCTGAAAACCCTTTTCATTGGTCACCAAGAATGTCACAAATAAATCTGTTTGAATGCATAAGTAATAAAGATGAACTCGTAAAAAGTCGAAAAGTACCATTTTTCGTCATTCCGGCGAAAGCCGGAATCCAGTCTATTCAACTACTTACAAGGGCTCTGGACTCCGGTTTTCACCGGAGTGACGACTTCCAAGTAACTTGTCATTCCCGACTTGATCGGGAATCCAGTATTTTGTTCAT
>DFBI01000139.1:4486-4722 GCA_002367335.1 Syntrophaceae bacterium UBA3084
CTTTTTACGAGTTCATCAATAAAGGTTGAAGGAACCTCAAGGCGGTTCACAATGCTTAAATGTAAGCTGCCGGGTCGAGATGAACTCGCCCGGAAATAAACCACAAGGAGGTTTCCATGAAACGATACTACTACATTGGATTAGACATTCACAAGAAGATAATAGCATATTGTGTGAAGGCCATTGACGGATGTTTAATTGACCAGGGGAAAATAGCTGCCGACAGGCAGTCACTG
>DFBI01000092.1:0-2466 GCA_002367335.1 Syntrophaceae bacterium UBA3084
TCCAGAAGCAATATTGAATCGAAAAAAAGTCAAGTTCTGGAAGGGAACAGGCCTTGGAGAGATGATATCAGATTACGCTAATCAAACCATTACAGATAGTGATTTTAAGTTTGAGCGCAAGTTGAGAAATGGCTGGGTAATTAATTCTAAAGAAGAATTAATGTATTACCGCATTTTTGAAGAGTATTTTGGAGAATTAGAAGACCTTTCTTGGATGGGAAGAACAAAGGTTGTAGCCTCCATGCATTAATGTCGCAGTACCACGGATTTCAAATTAGTATTTCATTTGCAATACGACATGCGCAGATTTCCTAATTGATCAACTTGAAGATTCCAATTCGGCTCGACTAGCGTAGTGGATTCTTTTTCCTGAACGACAGCAGGTCCATTAAAGGTGAATCCGGCCGGCAGCATTGAACGCTCGTAAACGCGGCATTTGAATTCCTCGTTTTTGAACCAAACTTGCCTGGTTCTGATTCGATTCCCATCCAGTGAGTTTCCTGTAAAATTCAATTTTGTCATTTGAGGTTTAGACTGGAGTTTTGTGGCTCGTAAACGTAAGTTAACAACTTGAATATTCTCACCGGAAGCACTATAGCCATATATTTTAGTATGCATTTCATGAAATGCTGTCTGAATCTGCTGAATGTCGTTTTTAGAGAGAATTGATCCGGGAAAAGGAAGACCTAATTCATAATTTTGATGATAATAACGCAGATCAGCAGAAACACTAATTTTTCTTTTCTTAGATGTGACATTATTATTTTCAAACCAGGTTTCAGCCTGTTTATTGAGGCGGATTAGAATTTTATTGAGAGAAGATATTCGTGTTAGAGGTGTCATAACAGTTTTTACAAAGTCTATATTTTCATCTGCGTAAAGTAAGCCTAGAGTTGAAAAAAGTCCCGGCATTAGAGGGATAACAACATTACTGATTGACATTGACTCAGCTAATTCCGTAGAATGCAGCGGTCCAGCCCCTCCGTAGGCTATTAAAGTGAAATTACGTGGGTCATAGCCTCGTGCTACGGAAATGAGACGGAGTATACGAGTCATGTTCGCATTAACGATGGCCAGAATCCCGGCAGCGGCTTCTTCTAAATGCATATCTAAGGGAATGCAGATGGTTCGTTTTATGGCCCTCTCTGAAATTTTGGGATAAAGAGGCATCTCTCCTCCCAGAAAATTATCTGCGGATAGTCGGCCAAGAATCAAATGTGCGTCTGTAACTGTCGGATTTTTACCACCTTTGCCATAACAGACAGGTCCTGGAACAGCACCTGCGCTTTGGGGCCCTACTTTGAGGTGTCCTCCGCTGTCAATCCAGGCAATACTTCCTGCGCCCGCTCCGCATTCGACTATGTCGATCATAGGAGTACGGACAGGATACCCGCTTCCTTTCTGACGTCCGCCATGGTGGAATTCGCCTCCGACTTCATATTCTTGTGAATATTGAAGTTGTCCATTTAAAATCATTCCGGCCTTTGCTGTTGTTCCTCCCATATCAAAGGCAAGAGCGCTGCTCAGGTTAAGGTTTTTGGCAAGATGAGCCGCTCCTATAAGTCCTGCTGCCGGGCCTGATTCGATCAAGGTATGAGGCCGTTTCTCTGCTTCCCAGAGACTTAAAGTACCCCCACCTGAATGCATAATTCTCAAATTGACCTGTTTCCTTTTTTGGTATTTTAAATTTGTTTGAATTGCATGGAGATAGTTTTCGACTCTGGGAGCAACAGCAGCCGCAATCACTGTTGTGCTTGTACGCTCAAACTCCCGGAATTCGGGAGATACCTGGCTTGAAAGAAAAATAAATCTTTTATCAAATAACTTATGTGCCAATTTTTTCAATATTTTTTCGTGCTTGGGGTTATAAAATGAGAAAAGCAAAGCAATTGCCAATACATCTAAATTTTGTTTTTTAAGTGCCTTGATTTGTGTTACTGCCTGTTCTTTGTCCAACGGGAGAATAATTTTTTTATTGGAAGAAATCCTTTCCTTGATTTCTCTAACACAGTCACGATGTATCAAGGGAGGCATTCGGTCTTTTGTCAAATCGTAAAGATTGGGGCGCTGCTGCCGCCCGATCTCCAGCAAGTCTCTGAATCCCTGGGATACCAGCAGTCCAACTCTTGCAAGATTACCTTCAAGCAGAGCATTTGTAACAATAGTTGTTCCATGTATAAGCACATCTATTTCGGAAATGTCTTTCCTGGCTAGCTGCAGTACCCTGGTCAATCCATCTATAAAGGGTATTTCGGGATTGTTTGGATTGGAAGGAATCTTGGCAGACCAAAAAACGCCGCGGTTCTTTTCGTAAAAAATAATATCTGTGAAGGTTCCGCCAATATCGATTGCAACGCTCATGATTCACTTATCTTCCGTTTCATCATTTTCTTTCTCAATGATGTTGTGGCAAGGCGATCTATCTTCTTGGTTCTAGAAAATACAACGCCATAACTTTTACGTGCC
>DFBI01000092.1:2474-4470 GCA_002367335.1 Syntrophaceae bacterium UBA3084
TTTTTCCTGAATAAAATCATTTAGAACATGTTCAGGCTTTCTTTTTAGGGGAGAACCGTATCCGCCTCCGCCTGCTGTTTCTACACACAAGATATCGCCTTTACGAATTAAAACTCCTGAGACTTTGGATTTAATACGATTTGAACCGGGCTGGCCAGGATTTAAAAGAAATTGCCCGGGTTTTCCATGCAGACCGCCTTTCAGGCCCCAAGGTGAAACAAGATGCCTGTCCGAATGTGCGGAGAAAAGTACCGGTACCAAAGCCTGAATTTCCTTGTGGATTGCTAATCCGCCTCGAAATTGTCCTGCTCCACCTGAATCTCGTATTAATTCATACTTTAAAACACGAAGAGGGTATTCCATTTCCATAGCTTCAATGGGTAAATTTGAGGTATTTGTAATATGTACTTGGATACCATCCATTCCATCCTTTGTGAAACGGGCACCCATCCCACCCCCTAAAGCTTCTACATAAATGAAATCTGAACCTGAAAGTTGCTTAGTTCCACCAAAGATAATAGCAGTTGTAGCTCCGTTGGATGCGGCCAGGACTCTCTCCGGCACGGCTTGTGCCAGTGCACCCATAATGACGTCAACGACCCTCTGGCAAGTATCTGTTCTTCCGCCCACAGCTGCAGGTTCTGAGGCGTTTACAAGACTGTTTGGGGGTGCCTTGATTTTGATAGGACGTTGGAACCCGGCATTGATAGGTATATTAGGAGCAATAATGGCTTTAACAGCGTAAAAAACGGTTGCCAGCAATGCTTGGCGAACCATGTTAATCCCACCCTCTGCCTGGGCTGTAGTCCCGGTGAAATCGAACGTTATGGAGGGGCGGTGTTTGTGAGTAATGATAACAGTCACTTTGATTGGCAAGTGTTTATTTGAAATACCATCATCATCCATAACATCAGAAAAATGATAGCTTCCCTCAGGTATTGTAGTTAATGCTTTCTGAAGCCAGTCTTCACTGTAATCAAATATTTCTGCCTCGATTTTGGTGATTGTTTCCGGTTTGTACTCCTTGTGAAGTTCATGCAATCGGCGCTCTCCCAAAAACAGGGATGCTATTTGGGCACGCAAATCTCCCTCTCTTTCTTGCCTTCCTCTCACATTCGACATTATAAATTCCAGCACGTCTTTTTGAAGGATGTTTTTATGCATAATCTTCGTAGGTGGGATTCGGAATCCTTCCTGGAATATTTCGGTAGAATCGCCGGCGGTTCCTACTCCGGGAGAACGCCCTCCTATATCCGTCCAGTGAGCGACGTTTGTAACAAATGCCACAAGTTTATTATGATAATAAACAGGCCTGGTTAGAGTGACATCTGGAAGGTGAGATCCTCCTCCGAGGTACGGGTCATTAGCAATAAGAATATCCCCGCGATGAAAATTCCATTTCTTAAGATTGCAGCCGATTTTATTCATCAATCCCTGCATGGAACCAAGATGGATTGGTATGTTTTCGGCCAGTGTAATTAAGTTTCCTTTAGAATCAAAAATGGCACAGGAGCAATCTTTCCGCTCTTTTATATTTGTCGAATATGCAGAACGGACTAAAGCCACGCTCATTTCTTCGGTGATAGATTGAAAAGCATTTAGTACGACTTCGGATGTGATGGCATGGATTCTTAAAGACATTTAAAACCAGGGTTATTTTCTTATATCATATGGGGGATTTTAGGTCAAATTTAACAATTCTCTCATAAGTGAAAAAATTTAATAAAAAACTTGACATTCTTAACAACATATTGTATCTTTTGAAAAAGACTAACAATATATGGTAGTAATCTGTGAATTACAGAGGTGAGGAAAAGGGTTTTAAATAATTATTTTTCCCTGTGGATTTAAATAGTAAAGGGAGGAGGGCCGAGAGAGGAATCCCCGTTCATCCTACTCCCTTTTCAGCTATGCCTTGGATAGGCCCTCCTCTTCTAATTTAATTTTTCCGTACATATATTGTCATAATGTTTTTAATGGGTCAATCGCCTTTTTA
>DFBI01000200.1 GCA_002367335.1 Syntrophaceae bacterium UBA3084
ATTTTCGTAATTATTCAACACCCTTTGGTTACTGTAGATGTAATAAATATTTTTACTGCAACCTTACTGCAACCCAGCTATAATTCTTATACGAATTAACCTCATTATACAAAAATAACCCCCATATACAGGGATATTACTTCTACTTAACACGATATATACGGTATATAAATCAACAGGCACTTCTTTGATACATATGCTCAATCAATGACAGAAAACTGGGATCTACATCTCGATCTTAGAGAGCCTTTTTTGGTTACAGAGATCGTTGTCTATCCAGATAGTATAAATTGGGCAAAGGACATGACTGTTTTTGCACAAAACGCTTACAAGGCATGGATATCAATCCTTTAAGTGACTGATCTTGACCCTAAAACGCACTGGTTCCAATTGCCCACTCCAAATAGTACTCAATATCTGAAGCTTGATATAACAGACTAAGGTGGTTATGGGCCTGAAAATTTTCCTCACGCCAGTAGAGAAATTAAAATTTGCGGATTTGAACATACGACAGATATCTACTTACCAGTGGTTATAGATCGATGAACAGTATGATTTTATTATCAAGAGATACCCATATTTTCGCCGCATAATAATGATTGTACGGCGAAAAATGCTCATTTAAGCCGGATAATGTGGTCAAAATGGGGGATTATCTATCCAAAAGTTCGCCGGATATTATTCTGATTCGTTCTGAAGTCCAAGCTGCATTAATCACCACTCAATGATCTTGGAAATCTCAAATGCTTGATATAGCCAGGCATCCTTTAACTCATAACAATATGGTCACTTTGTCTAAAAATAGCTGTGGTTGTTAGTGGAATTTATAGTGATTCATTTCTCATTTTTTGGTGGCCAGATGATAAACTGATTTTTGCAATGACACCAAATCTTGCAAAACTTTTCCACCAATCATTTGATTATGCATGACGGCATCACGAATGTCTGCCAGGTCCATCACCTTTTTCCCCATATCGCTCCACTGCGACTTCTTGGTTTCACGAGATAACTCAGCTAAGAGAATGGCCAGATCTCGTGTTGAGAGATAAGCAATAAGGGGAACTTCAACAGTATCTAATGATCTGTCCCGCCACTCGTAAGCACGTTCATAGGCATCTTGTACCTCTCGTCCATCTCGGTCATTTTTAAAAGCACGCCCAGACAAAAAATGTTCTTCATTTTCATTCAACAGCATCAATTCCCGAGATAGGATATTTCGGATCATATTTTCAATGTTATATATGATTTGATAAGCCAGGATGTTATTATGGGAAAGTGCCGGTATCAAAAAAGTGCAGTAATCATCTTTCCCCAGAATGGCAGCATCAACCCTAAAAAGACCGAGATTTTGACGTAGGAGTAGTTGGACATAATGCGACTTGATTTGAACATACATATCCCCCCAGACATCCACAATTCTTCCAACTCCTGAAACAATTAAGTTCTCACATAACTCATGCGTATAGGGATATTGCTGACATTTTAACAAAGCAGAAATGATTTTTTGCGATGCTTTTGGGAGTACTTTCCATAGAGATAATAACTGCTTTGAAACCGGACCACTGCTAGCAGCTTCTTGAGTAGCCGTCATCAGGTTTTCCATGGTCAAGGGACGGTGGTTCAAATAAGTCAGCACATCTCTCATCACACCAGGATGCCCACCAGTGAACTCTTTGAATAAACCCAGGGATTGATCTATTGTTACGTTGGGCACATCATATTGAACCAGCATGTCACGAATTGCCTTGTCTGAAATTGCAGTAAAGGCGGTATAATTCTCCCCATCGGTATAGGGAAATGACGTGTGAATGTCGCGATAATAATCAAAAAGAGCTTGGGGATCCCAATATCCACTGACGATAAAATTAAGCCCCATAGGACCATCTTCCCAGTTAGATTCCAGAACCCGGACACCAGATAGAATTGGACGCCAGGCTTCCATGGATGGGATATTTTCGTAAGCCGCATCAAAGATCAATACCCACTTTGAAGTGTGGGGAACATCAAGATGGCCTTTCAACCAGCTCCAGAAAGAGAAGAAATCTTCCGGTGCTGCCTGAGTACTTGATACGTCAATATAAAAATCTTCAATAAGATCTTCAAGAAACTGTTTGCGAAAATTCTCCAAATCACTGGCCAAGTATGGACCGAACACCGTACTTCCAGTCACATCCCGGGGAAATTGGTCGGCAACACGGTTGAGGAGAAAAGTTTTGCCGACGCCAGCTGTCCCATTAAGAAAATAGGAACTGGCTTTTTTGGTTCGTAACAGCCTCTGCATCTCTTGTGAAACAAACTCATAAGAAATGATCATGCGTTTGCCTCTTGTGGTTTGGATTCCTCTTTGATCTGGCGCTCTAACTCATTGAGGACATCCCCTGAGGACAATTGAGCCAAAATGTTTGGATAATCTTTCACTGTAAAATCAAACACGTTTGCACTTCGCTTTTCAACCACACTGGTCACGGTCATTGTTTCAAGCATCTGGTCTAATTCTTCATCTGGAATAGGAACAGGAACAACTGTGGCCAGATCTTTGATCTCAGACAAAGTAAATCCTGAAGCATCACTGGAGTTTTGGGCCATCCACAACAGTAAAAATCGAGCTTTCAGGTCCAGATTGGCTTGCAAAGTGGCCAGTACGTAAGCCATAAATGAGTTGTTTGGGTTGTTATCCTCATAGACAGCATCAACATCTGATGCCTTGATCAGGTGACGCCCGCAAGTGCGGACATAGTCCAAAAGCTTTGCGCAAAACCGCTGGACAAAAGCTGGGTGGCCGCCTGTTCGTTCCACAATCATCTGGGGGATTGTCCGATTTTCAAATTTCCATCCCAGGATTGAGACAAAACCTTCTTTCACAATGCTTTCTGCCTCGTGGACTTCAAGATTCCCGAGCGGGCTCATATCCTGGAACATCCGGCTCCAGGGGTCGCTGTTTGCTGAGTATGGGCCTTGCCCTTTCAGGCATTTATACAATTCCATGAAGCCAGAGACAACAATGCGCAGCCGAGAGCCAAATTGGTCAGAACAGGCCCGCAGCGCCTCAATCATTAAATGCCGCTCATTATTCTCGTCAATGTAGCGATCAATTTCATCAATCATGATGACAAGGGATTCCTCTGGATGCTCCACAAGATATTTACTCAGAGCATCTTTAAAGTCTCCACTCTCGCTCATGTCCTCGAAGATGCCTATATCCTTCGCAAACATTCCGGAAATATGCAGATTATTAAAATCCGTTTCCCCTTCCAGAGAGCGGTAAATCACTCTGGCCCGGTTGTTGCTCTCAATTTGGCTCTTTACGGCATTTAGAAGGGAGCTCTTACCAATGCGCCTCCCACCATACACGGCGTAATTTTCTGAGCCGGAGGCCAACTCTCTAATAAGTTTTTCCCGACCCACAAAGATACCTGTATATTCATTCGTCGCTTGATTAAAGATGAATACAGTGGCGCTATCTTGCATGGACTGCATCATCAAAGGCCGTATCACATCTACCGGGTTTTTACCCTGTGCTTCAGCCATGACCAACTTATTCATAAGGCTATCATCGATCACGATCAGACGATCGCCGCCTTTGCTTCCAAAGATCTTTTTTGTAAGGTTTTGGGGACAGCCCGGGGCAAACACAAACACAAAAAAGGCTGACTCAAAATCCTTACTAACAAGGAATTCATTCAATTTGCGGATATCCGGGCCGGATATTGAACCTCCTGGCAAGGTCATCAAAATGCAATAGCTATTCAATTCGACAGTTTTCGGATACATTAATTGCCAGTATTCATAGACCAGCGGCTTCTCATTTTTTAATAGCCGGCCATCTTTTCCGGGCACTCTTTTCATCTGGATCATTTGTGCAAAGAATCTATGCAATGTCCTGACAAGATCAGGCACTTTTGTACTGTATTCCCCATCAAAAATGCCATTTTCGTTCTTGAGACGAATCCAGTAGTCTAAAATTTCCAATCGTGTTTGGACTCTAGAACCTTCAAATTGTGAGCGGCTCAATCCTAACTCCTCATAGTGGCCCTCAGCTAAAGCCTGAGATAGTTCCTCAATTGAAAGCTTCTCACCCTCTTCGGGGTCTCGCAACGACAACCGCTGAAGAAAATCTTCTGTGATTTCGCGAACCTCATTTATGGGCCACGAATGACGCTCCAAACGATATTCAATTAATTTCAGGTAATCTTTTACAATCGGGATCAGTCGGATATCAACTGAGACCAATTCTATTTTTGCCTGACCCAAAGCTTGGATCACCAGGTAAAAGGCCTCTTGGAGGATATCATCTCGCTGGGTGAATAGCTGCTTGTCCAGATTGTTTATGGCTTCTCTCAGATCAGAAATTTCTTGATTCAGTTGATTTTCTTTCTCTTCGTGCTGTGAGCGAAGGAGTTCTACACTTGCTTCAAGCGTTCTCCTCAATCGACCCCAGCGTCCCAGCTCAATATCTCTCTTAATTTCATTGTTGAACTCAGGAGTCATAAATTTAGAGCTTATATCCAAAGTCTGAAGCTCTCGTTGTAATTCTCGAATCTGGCTTAAATTTTGCTTCTTGACCAGTAATGAATGCGATTCTTTCTTAACGAACTCCTCCAGCAGTGAGGCTTGAATCATCGCCTCCTGTTGAACAAGATATTCAGCTGCATCTTCAGGAGTCATGGGATTAGCGATATCCCGTAGAATGTTTTCATAGATCTTTTTCCAGGAAAACTCATTGTTGACTAAAAAAGCAATCAGGTATGGCATACGCATCGCATAAGCACGTTCCTTAATCAGCTTTCTCAGTACTCCGTCTTTAGTGTTGGCGTCTGAAGTTGATTCTTCCCATTTTGGCAGATCATCAACATCACATACTTTGATGGATTGCTCGGTGATCCCAGTTAATAATACGCTCTTAATATCCAGGGTATTCAATTCGTCAAAAAGATCCTGAAACTTAATACCTTCTTTCCGTGACTCCACTAAGCGCCAGTAATTCAATAACGATTTCCCAAAATTGAGTAACTCTTCAGCACAATTGTGGATATTCTGTATCGCTACTCGCTTGTGGAATGGCTTTTGATCATTGATATTTTCTTCGTAAACACTTGCGTTATATTTTCGTTCAAGCTCGTCTTCGCTAAAGTCCTCAGATTCTAAATTTGTTAAATAATTTTTCAGTGCCTCGACTTTGGAAGTTAATCGGTTTGGATTTGACGCACTCAACTTTTCAATATAATCCAATAAGGTCCTTTTCGCCACCTCAAAATCATCCATGAAATGGTTAACGATCAACATTCGATGGCGATTACTGGATAAGCTGGAAAGTCGTGTATAATGTCCACCATCCATATTGAAAGCCAGGTCAAGTGAACGCTTTGCTCGGTCAAGTGCTTCTTTCGCTTTCCGCTCCCCCTCATCTGTATAAATGATCTTGGGATTATCATGCAGCAGACCTGTCCAAACACTTCCCCAGGTCGGCATTTCTTCAGGTAAAGGCCAGGATTCCGCAATGGTCCAGAAGAAACCACTTGGTAGCTGGCAATCTGACTGGCAGTTTGCAATTGTAGTGAGAATACAAACCTCCGCCAGCTTTTCAGGCTCTGCCGGTCGCCAGCCATTCAAAAAGGCAGGTAACAAGCTGGCCACAAAGCCAAAGGGTGAACTCTGGACACCAGCAAAATAATCAAGCCCGGCGAATAAGACATCAACGATCCTGGCATTATAATCGAATGCTGCTTCATTTAGATACCTCAGCTTGCTGGCAGCAAGCTGCAGGATCAGAAGCTCGCCACTGCGCTTTTCATTAGTAAGTCCTGTAACAAGATCCAGATAAACAGCCGCGTCCCAATCGTCCTCAATTAATAGATTTGCCGCGGTCACAGCCGCATCAGAACGTGCATTGCTGAGCATTTCCGTGTGGACATCTTCCACTGCATTTGTCAGTTTTATCAAATCGGGATCGACAAGCTTGGATAGATAGGCTTCAGTGATCTCTGGCAAAGCCAAACAATCGATGACAACAACCCCAGGATTGGTTGAAAGCTCAGAAATCTCCTCAACTCGGGACAGAACATTTCTCACTGCCCGGCTTCGATAGGTCTTCAACGCGATTGCTACATCCTCAATGCTCTTTCCAAGACGATCAACACTGGTCTGGACTCCCTTGATGGACATTTCTGAGATGTTTTCATCGTCAACCCAATAGGAGTGATCTTTTCTTTCCTCCTGCCTCTCCCAGACACTGATCGCCTTGATCAAATCGGCCAATTCTGTCTGTTTCTTTCTGAAGACTTGAATCACCTCTTTGCGTTTTTTGTCATATTCCTCAATATCAGCCAGCAGCTTTTCTGCAAGCTCATAGCCTTCTGGAATAGCTTCTATGGGAAAGATTTCATCTTTCTGACCGTACCAGGGCATATCTGATCGTTCCATTACTTCATCGAGCAATCGGCGGCTTAAAAGTTCAAAGAAATCCACCTCATGCAAAATCGCATATATCCAGTCTTCTTTCTGGTCGCTCAATTTTAAGAAAACCTCTTCAAATAATGCAGTGTATTGATCCTTTAAAGAATTTTTCAAGTTGTCAAGCGTTACATCCACCGCTTCTTGCAGCCGATACACCTCAGATTGGACTTTGTGCAACTCGGCTTTAAGCCCGGGTATGCTCATGGTTAAAAACTTTTCATCCATCGATAAATCCTCCTCCTGATAGATTTCGTCTGCCACCTTTTCTTGCTGCCCAACCACTCCACCGCTGAACCAAAATTCAGATAACAGAAATAATCCTCTCTCAAGCGTATCTTTTCCTTCGGAAAGTTCTTTCGTTAAACCACTTAAGTCCCGGTTGGACCCTGGTTCAAAAAAGCCCTTAAGACCTTCTTTAGGAGTCCAGGAATCTGGAATATAGAGCTTGCTTTTCCGAAGATTTTCTTCAAAGCTTTGAAAAATGGGGTCTTTTGAAACTGCCCACAAGCCGACAATTACATCACAAACCGCACCATTCTTTTGAAATGCGTAATCTGCATGATGCATTTGGAGGGGACGGGGAGCGCGAAAAAAGCCCCTGAAGCCGTCAATATGAATATTAGACTCAAAGACTTGTTTTGCAAATAGGATCAGGTCTCCTGATCTTTCCTGAAGCTTATCCAATGCATGTTTAACAACGTGGACGCGGACTGGGCCGCTGATAAAATCGTTTACTTTTATCCATTGATTTAATGTCATAGATCGTCTACCCTCTCCTTATCCTTAAACCCGTAAACCATTAGATTTGTAATTGCTATTAGCCACTCTCAATGAATTGATTATACATTAAAAAGAGATCAAATCTATATTCCTTTCCAAAGCATCGGAATCGTCTTTCGATTATTGAGATTTAGAGCTTTATATACCAGATTTGTTCCCAGCCCATACCTAGAGGCCTATCGCATAAAGACAGGTATTGGTTTATTGAGTAAATTTTTTTAATCACTATTTCGATGAAATTCTATAAATTATTAGTTTGCTTATTCTCACTTTTGAGAATCAACTCCCCCCTACCAGTCCACTGGAACTCAGCTTCTCTAGAAACAATCTCCGGTGCCGCTCTGCCTTGCTCAGCAAGACCGAAGCTCCTAAAACACACTGTTTCCCACTTCTTCCCAAACCTAAATGAATCAATCCGGCGACGTCCCAGAGTTGACCATCCATACGTACTTTCGCATATCAGGTGTTCAAATACGGACAGACAATTCCTCCCAACGGAAATTTGCGCCAGGCTTCCAGCGATTCATCCAATTTCTCAAGGTCCTGCTCATCTGCATGCTGCTGGCTGCGCACCGCATAATTGCAAAGTTATCTCCCCCAATTGCCGGACGGAAGCGCCCTTCATACGCATCTCCACCAGAGCCCGCATTAGTGTTCTTTCACTCCGCATTCCGCTCTCCAGCGCACCTGCTGCACTCTGAACCGATACTCGGCCGTGCGAGATTTGATCATCTTGGGGTTAACCTAAGGCAACCTTCTCGATAGCCATTTTTGCATTCGTGTGGCTTTGGAGAAGGTTCATCCGCCCTGGTCGCCCTTTTTCATGTTCAAATCTTGATTATTTAAGGGATCGTATCTGAACCATTTGCGGCGATATGTCCCACTATATCCTTAGGTAAAATACAATTTGCTTGGCGGGTCCTGTTTTTCTCCTTTCAGTCTTAGCCACCTAGATGGATGCCCAATCTATCACTTTCTTGTCTTTATCGAAAGAATGTTACACCAACATTTCGAGACACAGGCTGGAATGTCTTTAATCAATTTAGTGATGTGTCTCATTATTTTCCAATAAAAACACTGAAAATAAGTTGTCAATATCACGTTAATTGAAATATCGGCGAAAGAATTGCCATTGGGTTTGTTTGTCATTTGTCTAACTTCTCCGAAGTGTTGCGGATGAAACCAGCTATAGCTTGAAAGGCAAGTTCACGCTCCTCGCTTAATGTGACAACATGTCCAGCATTTTC
>DFBI01000135.1:0-492 GCA_002367335.1 Syntrophaceae bacterium UBA3084
AAATGTTTTCGCCGTCTTTACCAGTTCACCACGCAAATATTTCTTACCATATTTCCGCTCTTTTGCTGCAGAATATTCGGAGGGGCTGACAATATAAAAAGAATTTATGGCTCCCATAGCTTTGAGAATTTCCGCTTCTCTGTAAGCATATTCTTTAGACAGAAAATTGCCAAAGCGTACTTTATAGAGTCCTTTTCGATAAGCAAAATAATAAGCATCTAAATTCTGCCGGTTCAAATAACCGGTTAGACGCGCCGCATTTTCAACCTTTGAAAAGGCACCAGCCTGAATGGTATAACCCATTCGAGCCAAAGTTTTTTCTTTAATGGGAGTATAATGGTGATCGGGAGAAACATGCCGGGAGGAACAACCAGGTACCAGTAATACTACAACAAAAAAAGCAAGAAGTAGCCAAATGTTTGATATGAGACCCTTGTATAACATCCCCTTTTGCCCAATTTCTGCATCAGGCTCAAATTTTAATCCTCGAAA
>DFBI01000135.1:561-4773 GCA_002367335.1 Syntrophaceae bacterium UBA3084
TTGAACATTCTGCAAAGGTCTCGATATTTTATACACTTGTATAATTCCCCAATATCAGCACTGCATTATTGGTCCCGCAGCAGTTTCATTGTGACATCATAACCATTGGCAAAAGCGTCACTCGATTGAACAAGCTTAGTCAAGGGAATCATTTCGGAAATCATTCTATTTATTTGTTTATCGTAAACCACACCACCCGCATTATTGGGATGTATCATCAAATATTTTTCAGCAACAAGCTGTATGACCTGGCCCGCATTTTTGTCCTTTGGATTACCGATCATGTTTGTAATAACTTCAGGCCGTATTTTTCCAATTTCTTCCCGCAACCTGTCCGCCGTATCTTTTCCCCTGGACTCCTCAATAATCTGGAAAAGCCCTCTGATAGTTTTTACCCTGAGCTCATTATTGGTATCCATGGCAGTTTTAATAAGCGATTGGAGGTAGGGCTGTTGGCTTGAAAGACGGCTTAACCTTCGATAAACAGCATTTCGAATAAACGCATACGCATTCTGAATTGAAATTGGTTGCGGCATCACAACAACAATTTTTTTATGGGCAATAAGAAAAAAATCCAGTACATTGAAAGATGTTCCACCCCCAAGATCAAGAACAACGTATTCGGTATTAAGCTTAACAACATTCTTTATAATTCGTGCTTTCTGAGCAATATGTGGATTAGCTAAAGACAAAACTTCGCTAGCTCCACAGATAAGGCGAAGGTTTTCAACTTCTGTCGTAATGCAGATATCTTCTAATGAGTCATATCTCTTTGTAATGTAATCATTTAAAGTCCGGGGGGGGCTCTTGATCCCCATGAATGTGTGCAGATTTGCTCCACCCAGATCAACATCTATAAGAATTGTCTTTTTCCCCATCCGGGCCAGCCAGAAAGCAAGAAGGGTGCTGATAGTACTTTTACCTACCCCACCTTTTCCTCCACCTACAGCCCATATCTGCGGAACAACTTCCACCAATTTAATCACCTGTTTTTCTTTTATATAAGGTTCTTCTCCAATTTAGTTGGAGAAGAGTGTTCAAGAATTTGTTTTCTAAAGACTTTATCAGCGCCTTTAGCATTTAACTCAACCCCTTGAATCCTCAACCCCTTATCATCCTACCCACTCTTTTGAAGATGATCCTCATATAGTAACTCAAATGTAAGTCCAGGCAGAATTACTTTTTTACAAACGATTCCCATAAGCTATAGATCATCTCCTCTTCGCCTTCACCTATATAAGAATGCTTCTTCAAGAATTCCAAATCTTCCCCGGTCAGTTCTCTAAATTCGACACCTATTAATACGGTTTTTCTCCCTTCGTAAGACATCTCGCTTCTCCAGACAATCTTTCCCAGAACATTGAGATCTGCCGATACTTTTGGTATATTGATCAGGATCTTGACATTCTTCCCGACCATATCAGTAGAGGAACCTGCCCAATACTTTTCACCCAAACGAATACAAGCTCCACCCAATGAGATATCGTCGGTGAATCCATTGAGAATCAGGAGATTCTGATCGTCCTCGTCCGGAAAAATCTTCAAGGTTACCTTTGTCTGAAGTTGATATCTCGCTGTCGCTCTGATCATTTGTGAGGATCTCTTCCCCCCTGACTCCGAACGAGTGTCACACAGTTCCATTATCAAAAATTCAATATTAGGATATTTTCTGCAAACCCGTACCAGATCCGACTTTGCAATTTTAATCAGGTCAACCCCGGTAAGTGTTTCTATGGCTGAATGAGATAATCTCTCCTCCTCATAAGGGTAAATATTGCCGAAGAATTGATTTTCGACCAGCTTTTCAATTGATTTATCGTCTCCAGATTCCGATCTTTCTGAGAGATAATCGGGCTTTTCAGTCAGAGTCCCGGACACAACGAAATAAATGTTATTTTCCTCATCTCCCGATTCTATTACTGTTGCCCCTGCCGGCAAATGAATAATCTCTGACTCTTCCATAACGACAACAAGCTCAGGATATGTCATCCTGGCAAAAAAATCATATACAGGTATTTCTTCAGATTTGATTTCACGAAGGGCAAAATAGATGGATCGGCATTCCCGACCGGAAGATTTAATGATATTCCATTCCTGAATCCTGGATACCATGGCCTTTAACATCATGCCCGATTCTGTAAAAAGAGTGGAGGCCTTTTTATAGTTACCGGCGGCTTCATCAAAGATGTTCTTTTGCACCAATAGATCGGCATATATTTTCAGGAGCGCGGGATTATCGGGGGAGATTTCAAGTATTTTTTTAAACTCTTCGATTGAATCGATTTTCATTGAACCAGCAATAATGCCGGTAATAATATCATCTTGTTTTTCAATATGTTCGTTCAACACTAACTCCCCGATTGCAGGTTCTTTTCCTTTTTAATAAATTGTATAATAGTATGTATTTGTTCGTTCATGTTCTCACTTTTTTGATGGGAAAGGCGTATTATTTCGTAAAATGACTTCATTCTTGTATCAAACTTCAATAGCATTTCAGAAAGCACGGCGAGTTGTTCAGTTATAAATCTGATTTGATCCTGGACATCTTCGAAAGACGCATCCGGCAGAAGAGTAGATCCGTCCCCCTTGAATATGTTTATTAACTTTTCAAGATCGTCCCTTTCTTCATCTGAAAGGCCAACATTAAATTCTGACTGGTCTCCGTCAACCATGCCGTCTCCTGTAATAACGTAATGTTACAATAGATTTTAAATCCACAGATTTCGCAGATTACACGGATTACTCTGAGCATTTGAAGGGCGATACAAAATCTGTAGGGTCTATTCACCCGCAACTTGCTGCGATAGAAAAGACAAAACACAATATAAAATGGAAGTTAGAGAAAAAAAGATTATATGTCAAGTGATTAGTGCTCAAGATAATCTAATCTCTATTGTTTTGGTCGGATTTGTAAAGCAATCAATGACAAAAATAAGAAAAAATCCGATTTGCCTCAAAGAGAACTGGACGTTCGCCGATTTATGTTATAGATCACAAGAGACGAAAGACAGCATAATATTTGAACATGAAAAACTATATTTTTAAAACTCTGATAACATGGTTGCCAAGAATGGTCTCCGACAATTTCAAATATCGTTATATCGTAATCTTTTGCACAATACTCATAACATTCTTATCTGTTTTACCCGGTTATGCCGATATTTATCTGTATATTGATAAAGAAGGCAACTATTATTTCACCGATACTCCTAAATCGTCAGAATACAGACTTTTCATAAGGGAAAAACGACCAAAGCCTTTAAAATCACATTCAACGAACAAGTATGATAAATACATTGAAGAAGCATCAAGAAGGCACGGGGTTGCCTTTTCGCTGTTAAAAGCTATAATGAAAGTCGAATCGGATTTTGACCCCCGGGCTGTTTCTAAAAAAGGGGCAAAGGGACTTATGCAGATAATGCCCGGGAATTTTGAGTTCCTCAGGATAAGAAATCCTTTTAATCCCCGGGAAAATATTCTGGGAGGCGCACGATATTTTACACAACTCTTAAATCAATTCAACGGGAATACTGAGCTTGCACTCGCGGCTTATAACGCCGGTCCGGTCAATGTCAGCAACGCAAGAGGCATTCCACGTATAAAAGAAACAGAAAATTTCGTCAAACAAGTCATGAAATATTATCATGGCCTGGAAAAGGATAGGAAGTTTATCGCAAACTGTTCGCGGTAAAGAAATCATTCCACGGAAAAGCCGGCTACAGAAATCCCTTAATAATCACGGATGTTTCTGCAATAAGAGCCCTGTAATTTGTTTTTGTATTTCCAACGGGATAGTGTTGTTTATATTTGATCACAAATGGAACGGTCTGCACATTAACAGGAAAGACTTTTTCTAAAAGGCCAACGGTCTTTTCCTTTCTTTTCTCAACCTTTTCCAGCCCCCCATAGCTGTCCCCCTCCATTTCGTTGAATCCAAAGTCATCAATGAGCAGGATTTGCCGAACGGCATCAAGCCGAAGGTTGACTTTTAATATTTCCCAAAACCTGCGATCGGCCTTATGAACACCAAGGTCGGCGGAATTGGCAACAACAAATTCAACCGGTTTCAATGCATTTTTCACCGTCACCGTCTGAATACCCAGTTCACCGAGGAATTCAAGAATACAACCGGTTGCCTCGGCATAATGGTCTGTGGCAATGACCACGCAAACATCGGGACGCTCATTCAACATTCGCAAGATGTGTTTCCAC
>DFBI01000013.1 GCA_002367335.1 Syntrophaceae bacterium UBA3084
AAGAGTTGCAGGTTGAACCATCCTTGCCAATCTTCCTCCCTTTATTTTTGAGACATGGTTTCTCACCGTATTGATGTCTTCTATCGGCGCTCCACAGTCTAATAAAAGCTGGTTGATGTTTTTCAGATCGGTCATGTCTATCCCATCTTCAGGTTGGGGCATCAGGGCGGATGCTCCGCCTGTAATCGCACAGATAATTAAATCATCTTGGCCTGCTTTTCGGGCGATATTGACGATTTCTTTTGTCGCATTGTATCCGTTTTCATCCGGCACGGGATGGCCCGCTTCCACAACTTTGATCTTTCTCAGTCGTCTCTTTTCCCCATTTTTTACGGTTATGATCCCACCGGTAAGATTTTCTCCCAGTATTTCCTCAACAGCCTTTCCTATCGAGTAGGTGGCTTTTCCGCCGCCAATGACATAGACATTGTTTAGCTTAGCAAGATCCAAATGAAGCCCATCGATCTCCAGCATATGGCCCTTTAAATTAAACATTTTTTTTGTCGAATCTAATGCATTTGTAGATCGAATGGCATATTCGCAGATTTCGAGGGCTGCTTTCCTTCCCGCTTTGAATCCGTGCGATGTCAGTTCATCTGTATTCTTTATAACCATGGCTAATTTCCTCAAGAGCCAATGCGCTCTTCATCGTTTCTATCTCTGTCACTCACAAAAAGCCTTGTTGAATAGGGAGTGGCAATTATTCTTGCATCCTTCCCCATTCTTTGGAACGCAATTGAAAGAGCTTGCTCAATATCGCACACCGATTCAAGAAAATCGATTTCTTTGACGCGTGGATATGATGATACCAAAATTATGCTAGCTTTCTTAAGAATTTTTGCCAGCAGGTAACAATGATCAATCTCAGGGCTATAACCTTCTTGTTCTATCTTGGAAAAGAATTCTTCTGAAGATGATACAGAGGTCATCCACTCATCAAACAGATCAGGGCCCAGCCCATCTTCACATTGAGCCGGCAAAATTATACAACCGCCATCTTTTATCAACGGCTCAACAGCGAAGACAGCTTTCAACGACTGATATAAGTCTCTATTGGTAGGGTAGCCGAGAGAAGTGATAACAATGTCCGCTTTTTCGCTGACCTCTATCTTCGAATACTTCTTGAAGAATGCCACACCTGCTTCATGAGCTTTTTTATAATCACCTGAAAAGCATCTTGCGATTTCATTCCTGCTGTTTAAGACGACGTTGACGATATAATCCAATCCCACCATGCCGCAGGCGTTGAGCATATCTTCATGTATGGGATTATTATCAAGAATACCAGGTTTTGCATTCCGGTTTTCTAACATCCCAATTCTATGATTCCATTTGATGGCTTCAATACCAGATACGCCAGGCAAGATACTCTTTCGGCCTCCAGTAAATCCCGCGAATTCGTGAGGCTCTATGTATCCGGTGGAGATGACGAAATCTGCTTCGGCCACAAGGTTATTTATCTTTACCTTGGTACCATCTGGAGTGCTGCCAATGAAAGTCAGACCGTCCCTGTCAAAACAATCGTGGTTGCGCACATCGTAGGATTTGACGATATCCGCCCCAAGCATGGAAATGATCTCATTTTCGCTCATCTTTTGGTGCATTCCCAGAGCAACAATGATTTTGATGTTTCTGCGGGCCACCTTCTCTTTTTCCAACACGTCAAGTAGGGAAGCGACGATGACATTATTCGGAACGGGCCTGCTCTTATCACTGATTATGATAACGATTTTATCACCTGGTCTTACCATTCTTCCAATCGTTTCAGTTCCGATAGGCTCTTTTAAAGATCTGTCGATCTCTGCCCTTTGATCGTTTACGCCGGGAGGATCTATGCTTTTTAAAACACCTATAAAATTTTCGCTGGGTATTTCTATCTCTATCTCACATTTTCCATAGGGAAACTTTATTCTTTGCCTATCCATATCTTTCCAACTCCGTTTACCTAAAACAAATGAAGGGACTTTTTATTGACCATATTTAAAGTAGAGTACAGTCACTCATCTTATAATCCTATTCCATTATTT
Organism: Syntrophaceae bacterium UBA3084; assembly: GCA_002367335.1. Classification (GTDB taxonomy): domain Bacteria; phylum Desulfobacterota; class Syntrophia; order Syntrophales; family UBA6807; genus UBA3084. The sequence goes on from DFBI01000013.1 coordinate 2,028, forward strand.
TAAAATAGCGGATCATCATTTATCAGGCACTTTTGCAACAATAATGTTAGCAATATTACTTTCCCTTAGCAACTTATTGAAATCGTTGAGATCTTCATTAATAAGTTCGTTGTATTCGCTACTAAAAGAAGATAGTTGACTGCTTAGCACTTCATGAGCTTCTTTTTGTTGAGTCGTGGGTGCAAAATCAGTTTGCGCTATACCAGAGGCAAGAACTGAGGGTTTGTCGTATAACTTATCGGGCCAACGCAGACCATCACGATCATACCTACCCGTATATCCCACGGGGATGAAATTATCCTCTAAAGTAATAAACTTCTTATCCAGTTCTTTGCTTTTATTCAAGATCTGTTCAGCATTTTTGTCGCCTTCAAGGATTTCTTGCAAATCATAAAGCTGCTTCCTGATCCATTCAATTTTATTGATCATTCCTGCAACAGAGTTCATATTATCATGAATCTCATGCAAAATCTTTTCTTGAGCTTTAATGTCCTCTATACTCCCGGTTGAATTCGGATCTTTTTTTACAATGAGCTTTTGAGTGAATTCCTTCTCACTAACAGTAAGTTTAACTACATAAGTCCCCGGTATGACTTTGGGCCCTCGGTTATCACTTTCATCTGAATAAGATCTCCATCCTTTAGGCCCTACAACAACATACGGATGTCCAACAGGACTTGTTCTTAGCTTAATTTCTGACGACGGATCATATCGCAAGTCCCACCAAATACGATTAATGCCTTGCTTTTTGGACCCTTTGAGAGTCCGTATCTTCTGGCCCTTTTCATCTAAAACGCTTATTTTAACCTCATCCTTTGAAGCAGTCTTTAGATAGTAATTAAGAGAAGCCCCGTAAGGCGGATTTTTTCCCCTGCATTGGTCACTTGGATCTGCGACATGAGGAGCTTTAAAGTGAAATCGATACGCTTGCCTTGGAGCAAAAAGATAGACATCGGATTTTACGACCTCCGGAGTAAGCTGTTGAAGTGGTGTAATGTCATCCAGGATCCAAAAACCCCGGCCATAGGTGCCGATCACCAGGTCGTTGAAATGCTCCTGGATGGTAAGCCAGTGCACTGGAGCGGGAGGGAGGTTGTTTTGGAGAGAAACCCAATTTTTACCATCATTGAAGGAGACGTACAAAGCATTCTCTGTTCCCAAGTATAGCAGACCCTTCCGTACCGGATCTTCCCTTATGCAGTGAGCATAGCTCAACTCACTCCTGGGAATATCTGAACTAATTGATGTCCACTTTTTTCCATAGTCGGTCGTCTTATAGACATATGGATCTCTATTATTAACCTGATGAAAATCGATCGTTATGTAACAAGTCCCGGCTTCGTATCGTGAAGGCTCTATATTGCTTACCGTACCCCAGGGTGGTAAGTCGGGAAAGTTCTTGGTTACATTGGTCCAGTTAGAGCCACCATCTCGAGTGACATGCACTAATCCATCATTGCTCCCCGTCCAGATCAATCCTTTTTCAATAGGAGATTCGGCTATGGCGAAAAGCACACAACAATAAGTAGGGGGTGTATCGTCGCGAGTGATTCCTCCAGTCAACTGTTGTTTGCTTTTGTCATTTGTCGTCAGATCGGGACTGATAATTTCCCAACTTTCTCCCCCGTTAGTCGTCTGGTGTACATATTGGCTGCCAACATAGACTTTGTTATGATCGTGGGGTGAAATGGCAATAGGAAAAGTCCATTGCCAGCGATACTTCGCCGTAGAAGCAGCCGAGCCATAATTATCTATGGGCCAAACACCAACGGCACGGCTATGACCCGTACGTAAATCAAAACGATCCAACCCCTCGAAATTACCAGACCAGACAATATTGTTATCCATGGGATCCGGAATTGCAAAACCACATTCAGAACCTCCTACGGAATGCCACAATCCTGAGGGGATTCCTCTTTTGCCAAAAAGGCTGTTGCTGGGACCTCGGAAAGAGGGACCATCCTGTCGATTTCCATAAACATAGTAGGGGATCTGATTGTCGACATACACATGATACATCTGAGCAATAGGAAGGGAAACACCATGCCAGCTTTCGCCCCGGTTGGTGGAAATACTAACGTGTTGATCATTACCAACAACCATGCGGTCAGGTATCAAGGGATCAATCCACATGTCATGATTATCTCCACCTACCATATTTGTTACTCTTTTAAAGTTCTCACCCCCATCCAGTGACTTGCCTATCGTACCTGCAATGGTATAAATCTCATTGTGATTATCGGCAGCAATGGTGCACCGTGTATAATAAAGAGGTCTATTGATCAGCATACGGTCGTGATTGACATGCTTCCAGGTCTCACCACCATCATCCGACCTCCAGAGCCCTTCATCTTCCGTCTCAATGAGGGCATAGACACAATCAGAATTGCTCGGAGCCACAGCCACAGCAATCTTCCCCATCTCGGTTTCTGGCAGTCCTTTGCCAGTAAGGCGCTTCCAAGTAGTGCCACCATCCTTAGACATATAAAGACCGCTGCCCGGACCTCCGCTCCATCTCCCCCAAGTCCTTATAAGCATCTGCCACATTCCGGCAAAAAGAATGCGCGGATTATTAGGGTCCATAGCAATATCAGAGCAGCCGGTTTTCTCATCTACAAAAAGTACTTTCTCCCAGGTCTCTCCACCATCCTGTGTGCGGAAAATCCCCCGTTCCTGCTGAGGACCATAACAATGGCCCATTGCGGCAGCCAAAACAATGTTTGGGTCTTTAGGGTGGATGATAACCCTGCCTATCCTACCGGTTTTCTCAAGACCCATACATTGCCAGGTTTTGCCAGCGTCCGTAGATTTATAGATACCTATACCCTGAGAAATGTTACTGCGGATGAAGGTTTCACCCGTCCCTGCCCAGACTATATTGGAATCTGAGGGTGCAATAGCTAATGAACCGATCGATGAAACGGGCTGATCATCAAAAATGGGCTTCCAATTGATACCCCCATCAATGGATTTCCATATACCTCCTGAAGCTGCACCAATATAGTACACATTGGGATCACCCGGAACTCCAACAACTGCGATGGTTCGATTCCCAATTGGGCCTATATGGCGTAATTTGAATTGCTTATAAATCTCAGGGCTTATCTCCTGAGAATAACTAAAAGCCACAAAACTGGCAAAAATAAATAAGATTAACAGAGAAATCGTATATAAAAATTGCTTCAGATAGATATTTTTGAATGACATCTCAAACCTCCAAGATTTTCTTTTATGAAAACCTACTTTCATTTTTAAATCAATAAAAAAATCATATCCACTTCACGGATAAAAAACTTCTGATGAGAAAAAAGGAAAGATACAGCAAAACATAGGGCAGGCTTTAAGCCTGATATTTTTGGCGCTTATTCCAAATAGTCCAAGCAAATTCAACCCACTATATCTTCATACTTAGCAATAATTGCATCGCCCTTTTCAATAAGATCATTTGCCAGCGGCTCAACCTGA
>DFBI01000097.1:0-24923 GCA_002367335.1 Syntrophaceae bacterium UBA3084
CGTTTCTTCGCTGGTGCCGCTGTTAATGATAACGTTTCCTCCGGAGGAGTTGCCAAAGGAAATTCCCGAAATCCCATCATCAGTAGGTTTAATGGGGAGGGAAAGGCTGTGAACATGGAGGGTTGTGACAGGCGGGGAAGAAAAATCATCATCGATCGCAATACCCTCGGATTGGTCGCCCGTGCATGTTACAACACCGTCCTCAACGACACAAGCAGCTGAGACCTGAGAACTGGTCGTGAATATGAGACCAATAATGAAAAAGGATAGTAACGCACCTCTGAAAACAGAATCACACTTCATAATATCCCCCTGTATTTTTTTCACACTGAGCTTTATGAGACCGTTGACATAAAAAAACCGAGTCATCAAAGCGGATTACCCCTTTCGGTAAATCGGCTATTCAAAAGCACAAGATCCGCCATTTCTCATCCTATACTCCCAGAGAACAAAGCTTTTTCGGAAGAATCGTTGACAGGATCAATGCCCTCTTCAATAAAAAAGGAACGGGGAACATAGCACCAGCCCCACTCGCGATCCACATAAAAATCTTTGGCGATGTTGGTAATCTGCAAACCCAACCTGAAGGCAACACTTCTCTCCTGAAGCTTTTTCTTGATCTCCGGTGTAATCCTTTGGGAATTTTCTGAAAATATAGATGTGATCATAAGACCCACGGTGTCGGCCACGAAGTAGCAATATCTGTCAAGTTCTTCCTGATCCTCCAGGAATATGATGCCATCATCGGAAGCCTTTTTCTGGAAGCTTGCCATACCGACGGCCATCTCCTTTACATGTGCAGATATAACGGAAATCATGTTGTCCGGAAGTCTGACAAATTCATTAAAGACGCGTACAGTATTCATCAAAAGGTCAGACGAATCAGATTCCTGTTTAAAAGTGATATCTTTCAGGAAGTTTTCAATCTGATCTTTATAGTCAAGCGAGGGCGGAAGAAGCTCGGAATATTCGCACAGTTTTTGCGCCTTAAAGAAAACAGGGAAACCGGGATCGTCTTCTATGGTGTCGGCTATACGACAGAGAAGATATGCCAGGAGAAGTCCCTTATATGAATTACCCTTGAGAATTTTGATATTGATGGCGAATGTTCTCGAAACCTTAACAAGATATTCTTCACAAAATGCAAGATCGTCGAGATGGTCATTTTGACTCATAGTATCAGCCTTATGATATTTACTTAGTGAATTTTAAACAAATACCTTCATCAAGTCAAAGGAAATATCGGAAGAGAGTGCCTTTCGTGGTAGAAAAATCTTATTTAGTATCCATCCACAAATAGATTTTGGGCACTAGTGAGTTTCCAATCCAGAAATGAGATATTTTTTACAAGATCAAGGAAATCAAGGGATTACGCGGAGGCGTACTATGGTACGCCGCACAAGTAATCCCGCAGATTGACGCTGAGGTTGTGAAAAATAGCCATTTATGGATGGAAACTATTTAGTTCCGGTTTGTCGGAGGTCACCCATCGGGATCAAGGCTGTTATATTATGGCATTAGTCTCTGGTCCATTTCCAGACCGCAGAAAACCATCGGTTCCATGCCGTGTCCAACTGTTATGGCACAGATCTAATGATTATCAACTCTTTCAAGAACTTCATGACTGAGATGTTGTTAGTAGCCACCGGCACGAGACAGGGATCTTTGAACAGTTCTTCGGCATCGTCTCCGGTAAGGCGTTTTATCGCATTGCCTGACATATTTATGCCGAGGTTCCTGGTAATCATGCTCTACAGACTTAATATATGAGTTGCCCGCTGTCTTACCAACATTGTTCTCCTGCGAAGAAGATCCCGCACAGACCGTTCTTCTTTCGGATAAACATATCCTTCAGGCAGGATATTTAAACGTAACAGATGGGCAAGCCGGAATGAATCCCACTGGTCATCGATATGTTTCAGACCTTCATACTGTTTGATTGCCGGCGGGTTGGCCAGATGAACATGATATCCGTGATCCTGCAGACCGTCTACCAGCCAGTTGTAGGTGGATTCTACAACGATGCCGAGAAGGTCTTGTTGAAACGGTTCCAATGCGGAGAGTACGACATCCAGGTCATTGGGCAGTCGTTTTTTAAAGCGCCGTTGATCTTTATCGTTGATGATACCGATATAATTATTGGTTGGGGAGGTGTTCCTTTTATATAAAACGTGTCACATTGATATGGTTATCAGGTCTTGCAATAGCACATTTTAAATGGGTTGTTCGATGCCGTGCAGATGGAATGTTGTATTGCAAGACCTGACCTCCACTTTTCTTTGATGTTGACATCTGCTACTGTTCCCTGTTACTGCAATGGTGTCTTATTGATAACAGGAACTGGGCAAATTTATCGGAAAATTCATCCAATATCAACTTGTCAGGGCATATCGGCCCGACAAGTGATGGTTTCGGCTAAATGAAAGAATTGGCTAAAATCACGTCAGTACCTGTACGAAATAAAAGAAAGTTATTCAAGAAGCTGGTGGCGTCTGTGCTTTTTGTGGTGAAAAGGATGTTGCAACCTTGAACTTTGAACTGTGAACCTGAGTAGTTACAAACAATTAAACTAAAGAAAAGAGGTGCCGATCTGAAACCGGAGCAAAGGATTGAGGAAAAAAGGGCGAAGGAGGTTATCGAGGTCGCAAGCTCTCTGTCGTCCGAGGGTGTCGTAAAGGGGATCGGCAGCCTCAAGCTCGACATGAGCAGGACGTTGACCCAGATTTCAGATAAGCTGGAAGACGAGGTGAACAGGCTGAACGGTATCCAGAAAGCTATTGATATCAAGGAGGAAGAGATAAAGGAGCTGTATGAGATAGAAAAGTCAGCGGCTGCGCTGGCCGCGCTCATAGAAGCTCAGAACCAGAAGCGGCAGGAATTTGAATCCGAAATGGCCGTAAAGAAAGATGATCTGATGCGGGAGATTGAGAAAACCCGCGCAGAATGGAAAAAAGAAAAAGAAGAAGAGCTGAATGAGCTGCGGCAAAAAATGAGTGTATTTCCCAAGGAACTGGAAACGGCCGTCAATAAAGCCGTGAAGGAAGCGACCGAAAAAATTACAGCAGAAGCTAAAAACAGAGAGCAATTGATGAACAAGGAATTTGAAGGTGAGCGAGGGGTGCTCACTACCAGAATCGAATCTCTTGAGAAAACGGTAAAAAGGCAGAGTGAACAGATCGCAAAACTCTCCGCGCAGCTCGAAAATTCGTATCAGAAGGTGGAAGATATCGCTGTCAAGGCGATAGACGGTTCTTCTAATCTGAAGTCGCTTGCGAACCTGCAGCAGATGATGGCGGACCAGACGAAGGGGCAATCACAGGAGAAATAGAACACAGCTCAAGTTGAGAGAAAACAGGACAATAATGCAGCATGGGGAAATACATGGATCCACGGGGTATTAAGTGAGTATTTCAAAAAGTGTTTTATTGCCGTAGATGGTCTCTGGTTTATGATGTTGGAAAAGGCGGATTCATTTGACAAGGCCCTTGAGATTGATCGCAAGGTATGGGAAGTGCTGCCCAAGATACAGGCCAGGAAGAAAAAAGTCTACGTCAGTCCGTGTGTGTCTGTGGCTAAAAAATGACCTTTCGTATGAAAAATCATAACACCAAAACATTTTTTCTGTTGCCTCTTATAATATTATTCCTTTCTCTGTCCGCAGTTAGTGCAGAGGTGTATATTGACGAATTGGGAAGGCAGGTCAATATTCCCTCCTGTCCGGAGCGAATCGTCTCTCTGGCGCCTAATATAACAGAAACACTTTTTGCCCTTGGTCTGGATAAGGAAATCGTGGGGGTGACGATGTTCAGTGATTACCCTGAAGCTGCCGGGTCAAAGCCGAAAGTGGGAAGTTTTATCAATATCTCTCTTGAGAAGGTTGTTTCTCTGAGTCCCGACCTGATTATCAGTACTGCCAATGGGAATAAAAAGGAAACTGTTGAGCAGTTGGAAAGGATCGGGCTTACCGTTTATGTCATCAATCCGGAGAGTTTTGATGATATATTCGGAACTGTATTAAACATCGGCAGAATCACGGGAAGGGAAAACGAAGCAAATATACTTGTTGGCAATTTGCAAAAAAGAATTAAGACGATTGTTTCGTTGACTAAGAATTTGAAAAAACCAAGAGTGTTTTTCCAGATAGGTATCGATCCTATTGTTACAGTTGGCAGGAGTACGCTTCACAATAAGTTGATAGAACTCGCCGGCGGAGTAAACGTCTTCGGCGATGTGACAATTAAATACCCCCGCTGCAGTATGGAAGATGTAATTGCGGGGAAACCGGACATCATAATCGTGTCATCCATGAAAAGAGGAGGGGATTTCCTCCGCATAAGAAACAAATGGAAGAAATGGAAAAATATCCCCGCAGTTAAGGACGACAGGATTTACATCGTTGAATCGGATTTGATAGACCATTCATCGCCTCGAATTGTGGATGGATTGGAGGAAATAGCCAGGATTATTCATCCGTAAATTAAATAGACTGAAGGTGGAAGACTGCTAGATCACCTCCGTTCCCGGGTTTCAACCTAAGGCAGCAAAGCCGGAACCAAGATGAACACCGAACGTCCAACATCGAATGTTGAATAGGCAAAGGCGGCAAAGCCGCATAGTTAACAGGGGCTCGGGATCAGGTGCCGGGACTTCGGTGAGACTTCGGCGTGAGCTCAGCCTTCGGCGAGCTCAGTCGAACCGTCGAACGCTCAGTCGAACCGGATCAGCAAAAGACAACGGTCGCCCATTGGGCTTTTGGCACGATGANNGTAAAAACACCGCAGATCCCTGACCCACGATCCCTGACCCCTGACACCAGCATCTGCGCGAAAAACGCAGTTGTGTAATAAAGACTCTAAACGTTTGAGCAGTTACAAATAGAAAGGATTATGTATTATGCTGGATTATTTTTATCAGGGGGGACCGGTAATGTACCCGCTTCTTTTTTGTTCCCTATTATCCCTTACCCTGATCATAGAAAGAGGAATCTTCTGGATTAGAGAAAAAAGAAACCGCGACAGAAAACTGTTAGATAAATTTATGGACCTGGTTGAGCAGGACAAACTTGACGAGGCCAGGAGACTTATAGAGGATACAAAAGATTATGTTATCCGTGTCATGGTCTGCGGAACGGTTCATCGTGAATTTTCGTTGCGGGACGCTCTCCAGATGAGTGCCGATGAAGAAATCGCTCGCATGAAGCGATACCTGCCTGTCATCGATACAATGATTACCCTCTCGCCTTTGCTGGGAATTCTCGGAACTGTAACCGGTATTATTTCCTCGTTTCATATGCTTGGCACTGTCGGAGTGGAACATCCCGCGATGATTACAGAGGGTATTGCACAAGCCTTGCTTACAACTGCCTTCGGCCTTATCATCGCAATATTCAGCCTGATACCGTACAACTATTTTCTATCAAAGATTGAAAAAGCCACACTGGAAATTGAAAAATATGGCACTGATCTGGAAATTATCTTTGAAAAGCATAAAAACGGGGTAGATAGATCAAGATGAAAATTTCAAGGCGATACACGGGAAAAGCCAGGATCGAAATGATACCGCTTATTGATGTCGTCTTTCTCCTCCTGGTGACTTTTATTTTTTTTACTATGTCTATGACTATACACAGAGGTTTGCCCGTTCAACTGCCGGCATCATCCACAGCCAAGGTAGAAAAGAAGAATTTTGCCGATATTACAATCAGGAAAAATGGGAAAATCTTTCTCGACAAAAAAGAGGTAAATCTTTCAGGTCTCCTTAGGCAATTAAATACACTTCATCATAATTCTCCGGAAACAAAAGTCTTAATTTCGGGAGACAAGAAGGTATCCTACGAAACGATCATTGCAGTTATGGACGCGGTAAGAAAATCCGGAATAACAGGAGTATCATTAGAGACAAAATGGAAGGAGTAAATTTAAAAAAAGACCTGCTCTTTGGAGTTTCCTTAGCCTTGGCCATTCATATATGCGTGGCCTTTACCCGGGTTCCTGTCGCTAAACCTGTCTTTCACATAAAGACGGACCAACATAGATCCCTTGCAGTTTCCTTTGTTTCTACTTTCACAGAGGCAGAGAAGAAGATACCTGCTCCCCCGCTTATAAAAAAGAAAAAAAAGTTAATAGTTAAAAAGGAAAGGACAAAGAAAGAAACAATAAAAAAAGTGGCGGCCAGGAAGGAAAATGTACCTTCAAAAAGAAATATTGAGACCAAAATCCAGGAGCAAAGCGAGGCACAGCAAATTAATAAAACCACCGTGGAACCAAGTCATGCTCCCTCGTTCAGGACTGACCCGCTGGAAAAAGAAGCAGAAATATTGCCAGCCATTCCACGATACGGAGAAAATTCCCCACCGGGTTATCCTTCTATCGCCAGAAGAAGGGGATATGAGGGAACAGTCTTGCTTTCTGTGAAAATACTTGCTAATGGAGCAGCCGGTGAATTAAGTGTAAAAAAATCTTCGGGATATTCGATTCTTGACCGGGCAGCATTGAAAACAGTCAAAAAATGGAAGTTCGAGCCGGCATCTCTATTCGGAATTCCATTTACTATGTGGGTAGATGTTCCGGTACGCTTTGAACTTAAAAATAATGATTAGATTTAATATCAAAATATTTTCAATTCTGCTGGTGCTCCTGTATGCTTTATTTCTGTCTCCGACATGGGCCTTAGCCAGACAGGCAACATCGTCAAACACTTATTATCTTCAGGGAAATAAATATTTAGTAAAGAACAAGTTACGCAAGGCAATAAAAAATTATAAAACAGCTATAAAAATCAATCCGAAAGTAGCCAGATATTATTACAAGCTGGCGAGAGCATATCAGAAAAAAGGATCCGTTAATGAAGCAATTGCGAATTATGAAAAAGCCATAGACGTTGACCCGAAATACTACTGGTCATACTCAAGTCTCGGCGATGTTTATTTTAAAGGGGGGAACCACAAAAAGGCAATTTCATATTATGAGATCTGCATTTTTAAATATCCTAAAAAGTATCAAAAGCATTACTTCCGCGGCAAGATTCTCGATATAGAAGGCGAAAAAGGCGAGGCCATAAAAGAATATGAAATGGCGTTAAAATATCGACCGAAATATTTTGAAGCACTCTGTAGTATCGCGGCAATTTATGCAGAGCAGGAGGAATTTGAAAAGGCCGCTGCCTATTACCTGCGGGCCAAGAAAATGAGATGTTACAACGAAGAAACTCTTGTAAATCTGGGAATAGTCTATACGAAATTGAAAAGATTTCGAAATGCCCTGAAGGTATTGAATGTTGCCCTTAAGATAAATCCTTTCAACAAAGATACACGATTTTACCTCGGCAAGGCCTATTATGGAAAAGGAAACCTTGACCAGGCTATAAAACAAACAAAGAAAGCGCTTAAGATAGATCCCGATAATTCAGAAATACATTTTACGCTCGGTTTGTACTATGATAAAAAAGGGTGGCATGATATGGCTGCTGCTGAATATAAAGAAGCCCTTTACCTGAACCCGGATTACCTATTTAATAAGGTGGAAATGCTTAATCGCAGGGGAAATTCCGACATACAAAAAGGTAAGGAATCAAAGGAGGCGAAGGAAAACAATTGAAAATATATCACAATGAAATGAAGATAAGACTTGCCGAGATTATCATCAGAAAATCATTCCGGTACAGGGAAAATCCGCCTTTCACCCTGGCTTCCGGCAGGACGAGTAATTATTATTTCAACTGCAAGCCAACCACCCTTGACCCTGAGGGAATGAATCTTATTGGAAATATCATTTTTGATATGCTGGAAGATTCTAAAGTAACCGCCACGGGGGGATTAACACTCGGAGCTGATCCCATAGCCAATGCGATATCTGTAATTTCTTACCAAAGAGGCAGGCCAATAAAATCCTTTATTGTCAGGAAAGAAGTAAAAGCACACGGAACAAAGAGTAAGATAGAAGGAAATGTCAAGGAGGGTGAAAGAGTCGCCATACTGGATGATGTGATTACAACAGGAGGTTCAACAATAGCGGCTATAGAAAAAGCACAGGATTACGGTTTAGTGATTGATAGAGTTATTACGCTGATTGATCGGGAGGAAGGCGGCAAAGAGAATATTGAAAAGTCTGTAAGCAATGTTTATTCCGTTTTTACCAGAACTGAAATTATGGATTTATATGGGGGGAAATCTTCTCATGAATAAAACATGTCTCGTTTCTCTTGTTGTTTTTACTGTTCTTCTATTCTATGTTTCCACGCTCTCCGCCGGAGAAAATACGGTTATGGTTGCCGGGTTTAATTCCGGAAAAATGAAGGATGGGGCGCCTGTGGGTTGGAAACTGGATGATAAAAAGGGAACGCCTGATCTTGAGCTCGGAAAGGAAGATGGCAAATACACACTCCATCTAAAAAGCGACAGTGAATCATCCTTTGGAATAAAAAAGGATATAAAACTAAAGAAAGGAGAATATCCCTTCTTAAACTGGAAATGGAAGGTGTGTAAACTTCCGGTTGGCGGAGATGTCAGAAAGTCCGATACCGATGATCAGGCAATACAAATTTATATTGCCTTTAGAGAAACGGGATGGCCGGCTAAATTGAAAACGCCGGTCATTGGATATATCTGGAGTAATGAATGTCCCAGGGAAACCATGGTCACAAGTTCTCAACCATTCGCGGGCAAGGTAAGGTATATCGTAATAAGAGACAAGAACGACAAATTGGGCGACTGGCACACGGAGAAGAGAAATATATACGAGGACTTCAGGAAACTCTTTCCCGACATTGACGGGGGAACCCCCCGGGATGTCAAAGGTATTGCGTTTTTCATCAATTCACAGCATACGAAGAGCGAAGCAGAAAGTTATATTTACGACGTCTATTTCAGCGAGGATTGAGAACGGGGATCAGGGGCCGGGAATCAGGAGTCAGTAAAAGATTAATCTTTCGATTAATTACAAAAAATACAACGATTACCTATTGGGTTTTCGGCACAATGAAACATGTTTTAAAAACACCGCTGAACCCTGATCCCCGACTCCTGTTAAATTTGCGGCTTTGCCGCCTTATGAAAATCCGTGTTCCAATCTGATCCTGTTCACTTCAAGGTGTGCTTTTCTTACGGGTTCTGCAAGTCTGTAGCCGGCACACGTCGAGAGCACTACATCAATTGCTGTTTGCAGGGAGATTTTATGTCCCTGCGATACAAAGACGGGCTTGACCTTCTTTTTCGTCCGCACGGCAACCCCGATACTCCTGCCATCCAGCGTGAGGGGCGAATAATTGCCTGCTTCATTACCCGGTTCGTCGTAGATTCCAACCAACCTTTTCTTCGCACAACCTACCGTTGGCATGTCCAAAAACAGACCCATATGTGAAGCCAGTCCGATCCCTCGTGGATGTGCTATCCCATGCCCGTCAAATATCACCACATCCGGTCTATGATTTAATTTTTCAAAGGCCTTTAGGAGTGCCGGCCCCTCCCTGAAAGTCAGAAGACCGGGGATATAAGGGAATTTTACCCTTTGTGAAAAAGATGTTTTCTCTATTATTTCCATCGTCGGAAATTGGAGAAGAATAACGGCGGCAAAAAAAAGATCGGATCCTCTGGAATAAGAAATATCAGCCCCGGCAATAAAATGGATTTCACTGGGAATATCTTCGTCGTGGAGTATCAGCTTTTCTTTTAAATCAGTCTGTATTTTAACGGCGTTTCTATAACTTACATCCCAGTCATGCAGGTTTTCAATCTTCACGGGACACCCTGTTTCTTTGTGTTCTTCATGGTAAAAAACGTAATAAGAAAAGCTCAACCTGAGACCTGTTGCGAAGCTCTCAGCATATGTCCGATATTCTGACTTTTTCAAGACTGTCAACGGGGAGTTGTTTGTCTGGCGTTGGGTTGAAGGATTTTTTGTGCCTGTTCAACATCTTTTTTAATCTGTTCTGCAAGCTTCCCGGAATTTTCAAACTTCATCTCGTCACGCAATCTGTCAATAAAGAAAATCTCAATGTTTTTCCCGTAAATATTGTCTTGAAAATCAAAGAGATACACTTCGGTAGAAAGTTCGTCGTTACCAAATGTGGGATTGAACCCGATGTTTATAACACCCTGGTACTTATGCCCTTCTATTCCGGCGATAATGGCATATACCCCGCAGCCGGGGATGACCTTTTCTGCTTTGATGTTGGCTGTAGGATATCCGATTTCAGTTCCCCTCCGGTATCCCTGTACGACATTTCCGTAAACATTGTAAGGTCTCCCGAGAAGCTTTGCAGCCAGAGAAACATCGCCATCGAGAATTGAAACTCGTATTTTCGTGCTGCTCACAACCAGTTCGCCGTTTTTTACCGCACCGATTTCCTCTACCTCGAATCCCAGCTCTTTGCCGTAGGTCTTTAGAGATTCCGCATTCCCCCCCTTGCCCCGTCCGAAGACATAGTCATATCCGACATAGAGCTTTTGAATATGAAGTTTATCCCAGAGAATATTCCGTACAAATTCTTCAGCCGTAGTTTTGGCAAATTCCATGGAAAAAGTGATCAGGACAACGGCATCAATACCGAATTTTTCAATAAGCTTAAGTTTTTCATCCAGGGGGGTTAACAGGAAAAAGGGTCTCCTTTCAGGATGGAGAACTTTTTGCGGGTGAGGATCAAATGTGATGACGATGGTCTTTCGATGTTCCTTCTCAGCCTCTCTGATCAGCTTTTGAAATATATCCCGGTGTCCCAGATGAATACCGTCGAAATTACCTATTGTAACAATAGAACCCCGAAATTCTACAGGGATATCTTCCAAGTCTCTAATGATTTTCATGAAATCTCATTCCTTATATACTTACTTTGAAGCTAACGTACTTTAGCAGTTATCATATTATTTTCAAGTGTATTTTTGCTTGACAAGACATCGGCCACAAGTATAGTTTAGCAGACTATTAACATATAAAAATATGCCGAAGTGGCGGAATTTGGTAGACGCGCTAGGTTCAGGATCTAGTGGGTGTATGCCTGTCCGGGTTCAAGTCCCGGCTTCGGCACCATAACAACAAAAAAGGGTTAGCTATAAGTATAACTAACCCTTTTTCATTTCACAGATCTCGTATGAAAAATGAAATGGATAATATTAACGAGATACTGTATAGCTCAATATCGGCTTTTCAGGAAGGAGAAAACGGATGGCAGTAACCCACCAGCCAAAGGGTGAAAAAATGAAGCGTGTGATAAAGTGGATCTCGAGCAGGCTGGAACATGATGAAAGTAAAGGACTTTTTCAACTCATTCAGGCGGCATCCAGTGAGTTTAATCTTTCACCAAAGGAAGAAGAATTTCTTATGTCTTTTTATAAGAAAAAAGCTTGAGTGTTAGATAGGGTTCCACAGGAATCATATGATCTACATACTTTTGTTTATTACTGTATCTTTCAACCAGTTTTTATCATCTTTTTCGGGATAATCGATGTTGTAATGCAACCCGCGGCTTTCTTTTCTTAATATAGCACAGCGTATGATAAGCCCTGCCACTGTGGCGATATTCCGAAGCTCCAGTAAGTCCCTGCTTATAATGAAATTCCGGTAATATTCATCAATCTCTCTGTTGATGAGACCTATTCGCCTCTTTGCCCGTTCCAGTCTTTTATCCGATCTCACTATTCCCACGTAGTTCCACATACATCGCCTTATCTCGTCCCAGTTATGAGACACGACTATCGATTCGTCGCTCTCAATTGCCTCTCCAGTGTCCCAGGAAGGTATAAAAACAACAGATTCATCTTCTGCTTCGTTAAACAGTTCTGACATTCTTACGAATGATCTGTGGGCAAATACCACACCCTCTAAAAGGGAATTGCTTGCCAGACGATTCGCGCCATGAAGACCTGTACAGGCAACCTCACCACAGGCAAAGAGCCTGTCAATATTGGTTTCACCGGACAGATTTGTTACTACCCCGCCACATATATAATGGGTAGCCGGGACAACGGGAATCGGCTCTTTTGACATATCTGTACCGTATTCAAGGCATTTGTTATATATATTGGGAAATCGTTTAGTAAGAAAATCCTTGCTTTTATGGCTGATGTCCAGAAGAACATACTCATCACCTGATTTTTTCAGTTCCGTATCAATAGCTTTTGCGACAACATCTCTCGGGGCAAGACTCTCCATCGGGTGGTACTTTTCCATAAAGGTGAAACCATTTTTCAGCTTCAGGACTGCACCTTCCCCCCTCACAGCTTCACTGATAAGAAATGCCTTAGCCTCCGGGTGATAAAGACAGGTAGGATGAAATTGAATAAATTCCATATTCGCTATATCCGCACCAGCCCTGTAAGCCATCGCTATTCCGTCTCCGGTTGCAATATCCGGGTTCGTTGTAATCAGATATACCTTTCCTGCTCCTCCGGTGGCAAGAAGCACGAATTTTGATCTGAAGGTATATACTTCATTGTCCCGCTCATCAAAAACATACGCACCAAGACACTGATTTTTTTCACCTGCCTCTCTGCCCAAGACTTTTGATTTCATAATGAGATCTATGGCAAAAAAGTTTTCGTAGATTGTTACATTCTTGTTAGAAACGGCTTTATTAATAAGTGCTCTTTCTATCTCGTGCCCGGTAATATCTCCCGCATGCAAAACCCTTCTCTTAGAGTGCCCTCCCTCGCGTCCGAGGTCATAAGCTGTGGGACTGTCGCTTCCGGACCTTGTAAACTCGACTCCCCATTTTATCAGTTCCTTAATTCTTTCAGGAGCATCTGTCACTACATGTCTTACAACATCTTCTCTGCAGAGACCTGCCCCGCAGGTAATGGTATCGTTCACATGATATTCGAATCTGTCAGCTTCGTCCACAACGGCGGCTACTCCGCCCTGGGCGTAATTTGTGTTAGATTCTTTTTTCTCTTTTTTAGTAACAATGGCAACAGTTCCCAGATCGGCCGCCTTTATTGCAAAACTGAGCCCCGCAATTCCGCTGCCTATAATCAGAAAATCGGTTTCTACTTGCATTTTCCATCCTTTCCTGTGCGCCTTATTAGAGTTTTTATTCACAACAACTGCGTTTTTTGCGCAGATGTTGGTGTCAGGGGCCAGGGATCAGCGGTGTTTTTACAACATGTCTAATCGTGCCAAAAGCCCAATGGGCGACCGTTGTCTTTTGCTGATCCGGTTCGACTGAGCGTTCGACGGTTCGACTGAGCTCGCCGAAGGCTGAGCTCACGCCGAAGGCTCACCGAAGTCCCGGCACCTGATCCCTGATAACTTTGCGGCTTTGCCGCATTAGCTGGTTTCCATCCAGAAATGGCCCTTTTCCGCAATCTCTGCGTCAATCTGCGAGATTGTTTGTGCGGCGTACATTAGTACGCCTCCGCGCAATCCCTTGATTTCCGGGACCGACTATCCTGTTAGTCAACCTGTTCGAGGGCTCTCTTTAATGCATCTTCCAGAAGATTCACAGGCGGTGCTTTAATAAACCCTTCTTTCATCATGGAATCAATTATCGTTCTTGATTCTTTGATACCGTCCTCTGTCTTTTTATATACTTCTTCTGCAGTCAGTTTAATTCTGGCTACGCCATCTTCTATTGCCTGCATGGCCACAGCACTTGCTACTGTCGGATAAACCTGTGTCTCCGTCATAAGGGGAGCTATGTTATCGGGACCGATACCCCTGTCCTCTGCGGTTTTAGCGATGGCATGGGCCCCGGCGATTGCCATCGTGTCCGTGACTTTAGTTGCCCTGACAAGGAGGGAACCCTTCAGTATTCCCGGGAATCCGAGGGAATTATTAACCTGGTTTGGGAAGTCTCCTCTTCCCGTAGCTACAACATAAGCTCCTGCTTCCTTGGCTTCATAGGGATAGATTTCCGGTACCGGATTAGAACATGCAAAGACGATAGACTTATCAGCCATGTCTTTTACCCACTCGGGTTTGATTATGCCTGGACCGGGTGTTGAAAGAGCAATAAGCACATCCGCTCCTTTCATCGCATCTACTATGTTGTCAACCTTCTTTGGATTGGTGGCTTCACAGATCTCCCATTTACGATAGAATCTCGGATCGGCTTTGATGTTATCACGCCCCTTGTGCAGACCGCCCCTGGAATCACACATGACTATATTTTCCGGGTCCGCACCCGCCGCCATGATTAGACGACAGATGGTGGTATTTGAGGCGCCGGCGCCGAAAAAGGCCATTTTGATCTTGCCAATATCTTTACCGGTAACTTTGAGGGCATTGGTGAGACCGGCTAAGGTTACAGAAGCTGTTCCCTGGGCATCATCATGCCAGACCGGAATATCACATTCCTCACGCAGTGTATCAAGAACCTTAAAACAATTCGGCTGTGAAATATCCTCAAGATTGACAGCCCCGAAACTGGGTTGAACCATCTTGACAAAATCGATGATCTTATCTGGATCATTTTCACCTTTCTCGTTTTTGCTGTCGACGCAGAGAGCTACCGCATCAACACCACCCAGATATTTCATTAAGAAGGCTTTACCTTCCATCACTCCGAGACCACCGGGTGGTGTACAGTCTCCATCACCCAGGACCCTGGTGGAATCGCTTACCACTGCCACAAAGTTTCCACGGTTTGTAAGATCATAGGATGTAAGATTGTCATCTCTTATGGTAGTTGAAACCTTGGATACTCCAGGTGTGTACCAGACATTAAACCAGTTGTAACCATAATAGCCGCATTTCGGGACGGTCATCATTTTACCGGTGTAAAACTTGTGTGCATCATAGGCCAGTTCTTTCAGAAACAGAGTCTGTGCCTTAGCAACTTGTGCCTCTGTAAAATTCTCAGGGAAAGCCTTCCTGAGATCAGTCAGTTCGATATTTAATTTACTCATAATTTACTCTCTCCATTTAGTGATATTATAAAGACATCTCAAGGATTTCACTTTGAGGGGACACTCATCAAGCTATCTGATTCCTGTTTCGCGTATTTTGGCGGTTCGGTTTTGTACAGGTCATTACCTTCCGAATCTATAACCACTATGGCGGGAAAATCCTCCACATAGTAACGATGTATAGCCTCCGCCCCTAAATCTTCATAAGCCACTACTTCGGATTTTTTAATACTCCTTGCAATAAGTGCTGCTGCTCCACCTACAGCCGCGAAATAGACGGCCTTGTTCTTTTTCATGCTGTCAATTACTTCCCGGGAACGCAGTCCCTTGCCAATCATACCCTTAAGACCCCTGTCCAACAGAACAGGCGCGTAAGGATCCATGCGGTAGCTGGTAGTAGGACCGGCAGAACCACAGGCATATCCCGGTTTGGCCGGCGCCGGACCAACATAATAAATAATCTGATCTTTAAGTTCTATTGGAAGCCCTTCGCCTTTATCTATCAACTCAATAAGTCTTTTATGGGCGGCATCTCTTCCGGTATAAATATAACCGGTTATATTCACGGTATCTCCAGCCTTTAAATCAATAACAATCTTATCGTTCAGGGGAGTGGTTATTTTTTTAATATTCGCCATTCTCTTCCTCCTTTTCCTTACAGTATTCCTTCCGCATGTCTGGATGCATGACAACATACATTCACTGCTACGGGCATTCCGGCTATATGGGTGGGGAGATAGTCTATATTTATGGCCAAACACGTTACACTACCACCCAGACCTGCAGGCCCGACCCCTGATCTGTTGATTTTATCCAGTATCTCCTTTTCCATTGCCGCAAACTTCTCATTCCTGTTATGCTCACCTATCTTTCTGGTAGTAGCCTTCTTGGCCATAACCATGGCCATATCGGCAGTCGCTCCAATTCCAACACCAACAATGGTGGGAGGACACGGATTGGGCCCCGCCTTGATTACTGTTTCCGCCACAAAATCTACTATCCCTTCTGATCCATCCGCCGCTTTTAACATGCCTAAAGCGCTCATATTCTCACTGCCAAATCCTTTTGGGGTTACTAAAAACGTAATCTTATCCCCGGGAACTATGTCCGTATAGATAATTGCCGGCGTATTTGTATTCGTATTTTTCCTTTCAAAGACCGGATCATCCACTGCCGACTTTCTTAAATACCCGTCCTGATAAGCTTCTTTGACACCTTCATTTATTGCTTCCTTAAAATCTCCGCCTGTTATATGTACCTCCTGCCCCAGTTCAACAAACAAAACCGCAAGTCCCGTATCCTGGCAGATAGCAATTTCTTCCTTAGAGGCAATCTTATTATTCTCAATAATCATACCTAAAACAGACTTTCCTGTCTCAGAAATTTCTTCATCCAGGGCTTCCTCAAGTCGATTCATAAGATCCTTATCGATATGGTAATTGGCTTTCAGAAATAGTTCTTTCACCTTATCTTTGACCTGGTTTGCTTTAATCTCTCTCATGTTCACACCTTCTTTTTTTATTCTCAACAGTTGCATTTTTTGAAAAACAAAAATGTCAATCAAGGCAGGGCAGGAATGATAAAATGTGTTCTTTTTATAGATTATATCAATTATCGTCCAGGAAAAAAAGCAATTTATCCGCAGCGGCGGTCGGTGCGATTGTTCCCTGTTCCACTTCCCTTTCAACATTTGGTATCATCTTTTTAACGTATGGATTTTCATTAAACCACGCTGTCAGTCCTTCTTTAACGAGAAACCACATCCAGTCAATGGCCTGTTTTTTCCGTTTTGCTTCGAGTTCTCCCGAGGCTGTAATCTTTTTTTTGTAGTCTAAAACGGTCTCCCAGATTTTATCTATACCGATCATTTCTGTGGCACTGCAGGTAAGAACAGGAGGCGACCAGTTAGGAGATGATGGAGTCAAAAAATGCAGGGCTGTTTCATACTGCCTTCTTGCAAGATTTGCCTTCTTGACATTGTCGCCATCCGCCTTGTTAACCGCAACGGCATCGGCCAGCTCCATAATGCCCTTTTTCATTCCCTGAAGTTCATCTCCCGCACCGGGAATCATCAGCACCAGGAAAAAATCGACCATTGAAGCCACCGCCACCTCGGATTGACCCGCTCCCACGGTTTCAACAATCACCACATTAAAACCGGCAGCTTCACAGACAAGCATCGTTTCTCTTGTCTTCCGTGCAACACCTCCCAGAGTACCACCCGAAGGAGATGGCCTGATAAAAGCCATCTCTTCAATGGAAAGTTTTTCCATGCGTGTCTTGTCTGCCAGAATACTCCCGCCGCTTCGCGTGCTGCTGGGATCAACGGCAAGAACAGCAACACTGTAACCTTTCTGCACAAGCATTATGCCGAGACTTTCTATAAAAGTGCTTTTCCCCGCTCCGGGCACACCTGTTATTCCAAGGCGCACCGCCTTCCCTGTATGGGGAAGCAGAAGATCAACAATCTTTCGCGCCAGATCCTGATGAACCGGAAGCGAACTTTCGATCAGCGTAATGGTCTTGGCGAGTATACGCCTGTCATGCTCCAGAACACCGTGAATATAGTCATGAAAATTATCTGATGTCACTGCCGCTTCTCCAGAATATTCAATATCTTATTCGCGGAATCTATAACCGGCGTCCCCGGGCCGAATATTCCAACTACTCCCGCTTTGTAAAGGAAATCATAATCACCGGGAGGAATAACACCCCCGACAACCGTCAGGATGTCTCCACTACCTTCTTTTTTGAGTTCCTCAATAAGCTGCGGAACCAGGGTCTTGTGACCGGCGGCCAGACTCGATACTCCGATAACATGAACATCGTTTTCCACGGCTATTCTGGCCGCCTCTTCCGGAGTCTGGAACATGGGACTGATATCCACGTCGAAGCCAAGATCCGCAAAGGCGGTCGCTATTACCTTTATCCCGCGGTCGTGACCGTCCTGACCCATTTTGGTAACAAGTATCCTCGGCCTTCGGCCTTCTCTCTTTTCGAATTCATCTGTTCTCTTCTTCACCGCGTCAAATATTTCGCTGTCGTGATACTCCGCGGCATAAGCACCGGATATACATTGAGTAGTTGCCACGAACCGCCCAAACACTTTCTCCATGGCATCTGAAATCTCTCCGACAGTCGCCCTGGCCCTGACAGCAGAAATAGATAACTCAAGCAGATTCCCTCCTGATTCCGCGCCTTTTGTTATGGCTTCAAGAGTCTTCTGCACCTCAGTATTATTCCGTTTTGCTTTTATTTCTTTTAAGCGTGTAATCTGTTCGTCACGTACGGTTTCTGAAACTTCACGGACATCCATACTTTTATCTTCTTCAATACGATATTTATTGACACCGACAATAACATCCAGACCCTGGTCTATGCGCGCCTGTTTCCTGGCTGCAGATTCTTCTATGCGCATCTTCGGCATACCCGTTTCGATAGCTTTGGCCATCCCGCCGAGTTCTTCGACTTCTTCAATGATTTTCATCGCCTCGCGGATAATCCCATTGGTTAAGGCCTCAACGTAATACGAACCGCCCAGAGGATCAGCAACATGGCATATCTGGGATTCTTCCTGAACGATTATCTGTGTATTTCTTGCGATTCTCGCGGAAAAGTCTGTAGGCAGCCCAACGGCCTCATCAAAGGAATTGGTATGTAATGACTGTGTTCCGCCCAGGGCGGCAGACATACATTCGAGAGTGGTCCTTATAATGTTGTTATAGGGATCCTGCTCTGTCAGACTCCATCCCGAGGTCTGGCAATGTGTCCTCAACATGGTTGATTTAATATTTTTGGGGTTGAACTGTTGCATCAATTCATACCACAGGAAACGGGCTGCTCGTAACATGGCAATATCCATAAAAAAGTTCATCCCAATCCCGAAGAAAAAGGAGAGGCGCGGCGCAAAGACGTCTATGTCAAGACCCGCTGCGATAGCTGCTCGCACGTACTGCAGACCGTCGGCTATAGTAAATGCGGTTTGCAGAACAGAATTTGCTCCGGCCTCCATCATGTGGTAACCGCTTATGCTGACGGTGTTATACTTGGGCATATTTTTCGAACAGTACCCGATAATATCGGATACAATCCGCATGGAAGGCTCCGGCGGATAGATATATGTATTACGTGTCAGATATTCTTTTAAGATATCATTCTGAATAGTACCCGCCAGTTTATCATGGGTTACACCCTGCTCTTCTGCCGCGACTATGTACCCGGCAAGAATCGGCAGAACAGCGCCGTTCATGGTCATGGAAACCGACATCTTATCCAGCGGAATCTGGTCAAAAAGAATCTTCATATCTTCCACGGAATCTATGGCAACACCGGCCTTGCCGATATCACCGGTAACCCTGGGATGATCTGAGTCGTACCCCCTGTGAGTCGCGAGATCAAAGGCTACGGAAAGCCCTTTCTGGCCGGCTGCAAGATTTCTTCTATAGAACGCATTCGATTCTTTTGCCGTGGAAAAACCGGCATACTGCCGAATAGTCCAGGGTCTTCCAGAGTACATGGTAGCCATGGGGCCTCTAACAAAGGGGGGCAGTCCGGGAAGGGTGTTGATGCATTCCAGTTTCTCGATATCCTCGGCGGTGTACAAGGGCTTAACCAATATCCCCTCAGGTGTGTTACAGTTGAGTGACTCAATGGGTTTTCCTCTCAATTGCTTTGTTGCAAGTTCTTCCCATTTTTTTATATCAGGATGTTCCGACATCGTATAATTCCTCCTATTATTTGAGTTTCTACAAAGGGATGTTCCCGTGTTTTCTGTATGGGCGATCTTCCTTCTTGTTTTTCAACATCTCCAGCGCGCTTATTATGACCGGTCTTGTTTCTCTGGGCTCTATTATTTGTTCGATCATGGCATGTTTGGCTGCCTGGTAAGGAGTGGCAAATTCCGCGACGTACTGATCTTTCTTTTGCTGTTTGATTTCTGCAGATTCTTTTCGGAATATAATATCCGCTGCACCGTCTGCACCCATCACGGCAATCTCGGCTGTCGGCCAGGCAATAACCATGTCAGCGCCGGATTCACCGGAACACATGCCGAGATAAGAACCACCATAAGCCTTACGGGTCACGATAGTTATTTTCGGCACCGTCGCTTCAGGATATACATACAACAGCTTGGCGCCATGTCTTATGATTCCTCCAAATTCCTGTTTGGTCCCTGGTAAATACCCAGGTACATCAACAAAAGTAAGGATGGGTATATTGAAACAATCACAGAACCGGATAAAGCGTGAGGCCTTATCAGATGCATCGATATCCAGACAACCCGCCAGGAATCGCGGCTGATTTGCTATGATTCCTACAGGAGAACCATTCATTCGCGCAAAACAGGTGATTATATTCTTGGCAAAGAGCTCCTGACTTTCGTATATATCACCATTATCTACCACCATATTTATCAATTTTTTCATATCATATGGACGATGACTGCTTTCAGGGATTATTGTGTTGAGTTTTTCTTCCATACGATCCACGGGATCATCACATTCGATAACAGGCGGCTTTTCATTGTGATTTGCCGGCAGGTAACTCAATAATGTCTTGATTTGATTGATGCAGTCCTCATCGGTATCCGCCACAAAGTGGGAAACACCACTTTTTTGATTATGGGTCATTGCGCCTCCAAGCTCAACAGCGGAAACGTCTTCACCTGTCGTGGCCTTAACCACGACAGGGCCGGTAATGAACATCTGTGCATAGTCCTGTTTGACCATATAAACAAAGTCCATCAGCGCCGGCGAATAAACAGCTCCTCCCGCTGACGGCCCCATAATCGCACATATTTGTGGAATCATGCCTGAAGCCATCGTATTTTTGTAGAATATCTTCCCGTATCCGGCGAGGGAATCGACTGCTTCCTGAATCCGTGCGCCGCCGGAGTCATTCATACCTACTACAGGACACCCTGCAAACATGGCTTCTTCCAGACACTTCACTATCTTGATTGCATGCATTTCGCCTAAAGATCCACCCACTACACCAAAATCCTGAGCATAGGCAAATACCGTTCTCCCGTTGACATTACCATAACCCGTCACAACTCCTTCACCAGGGATCTCTTTGTCGGCCATACCAAAATTCGCGCACCTGTGCTCAACGAATTGATACAGCTCCATAAAAGTGCCCTCATCAAACAACAGGGATAGCCTTTCGCGGGCAGTTAATCTCCCCGTTGCATGCAATTTCTCGACGGCTTTTTCTCCGCCCCCGGCTTCAATCTTTTTTGCTTTTTCCTTCATTAATTCTAATTTTTCCTGATTCGTCATTAAATTTATCCTCCTGCTAGTAACCCTGAATATGTTCTGTTTCGTAAAAAGTCAACACCTGATTTTACACCGGAAATATCCAGGTATTAATATTTCTCTTGTGAAAATTTGTTTACTTAATGCCTCTGACACAACTCCAGGAGAATCCCTTTCGTAGCTTTTGGATGAATGAATGCGATCTTTGTCCCGCCCGCGCCACGTCGGGGCGTTTCATCAATCAATCTGACATTCTTGCTTTTCAATTCCTCCAGAGCTGCTTCGATATCATCAACCCTTAGAGCTATGTGCTGTATTCCCTCACCATTCTTATCGATATACTTTGCAATGGGTCCGTCCGGAGCGGTTGACTCCAGTATTTCAATCTCGGATTCCCCGACAGGCAGAAAAGCGGTTCGAACCTTCTGCTCCGCAACTTCTTCACTTCCAACTAATTCCAGCCCCAATATCTCAGTATAGAATTTTGTACTCTCGTCTATACTCTTGGCCGCAATGCCAATATGATCCACGCATAAAACCTTCATCTTAAACCCTCCTTAATGGGTGGGAGCCCCAAACAGGGCTCCCACCGGTTAAATTACTCTCTTAGAAATGCCAGATCATGGGCACCAGAACAATAACCAGAATGGTACTCAGAAGCTGTGGAAACCAGCCAGCCTTTATATAATCCATAAAGTTCAGTTTCCCCGGTCCCAACACAATTGTATTAGGCGGCGTGGCAATAGGCGTCATGAAACAGAGACTTGCCGACATAGCGATTCCCATCAGAACGGGCTCGGGGTTTACACCCATCCCCAGTGAGGAAGCGATACCGATCGGCGCTACAATCAGAGTTGTAGCCGTATTGGATACGAACTGCGTCAGGATTGCAGTAATAAGCACCATGCCTGCCATAAGCATGAACCCTGAATGTACGACGCTGTTTACGGCGCCGGCTATCATCACGACACCCCCCGTTTTTATCAACGCGGTACTCACCGGGAACATACAGGCAAACAGGAATACCGTTGTCCAGGATACAGCCCCTGTCGCCTCTTTCCACGAAATACACTTAGTGGCAATAACCAGCATTGCCCCGGCCCCGGCCGCCACAAGAAGATTTATATGTAATGTCTTCCCTATAAAGGGAACATATTTCCCCGCAGCCATAACAAAAATTACCATGGCAAACAGCCCAACGGCCAACCCCATCTTGTTCTCCCTGTATTTGAAGTTTTCATCAATCTTCGGACCCTCATAATCCTCGCCGGATGTATCTATCATCCCCTTGGGCAGGAATTTCGCTCCTACAAGTACCATGGCGGCGATTCCTATAACAGCCAGAGGCACACCTATCAAACTGTATTCAAAAAAACCAAATGTCGGCAGTCCCGCTGTTTCCATAACACTCTGGATAACACCATTCGGTGGAGTACCGATCAGGGTCATTGTCCCTCCGAAGGAAGCGGCGAACGCCATGCACATCATGAAGCGCTTTGTGCTGAATCCGGCCTTCGCTATCACGGCCAGAATTATCGGCAGAAAACATATAGTGGTTCCCGTATTTGAAAGAAAGGCGGAAAGTATTGCGGTAACAACCATGATATTGGTCATTATCAGTGTTTCACGTCCCTTGCCTTTTTCAACCGCCCATCTACCCACCTTATCGGCAAAACCCGTCCTGAACAGAGCTTCACCCATCATAAACATAAACATGAATATCAATGTCCACTTATTGGCAAAGTCCTTGAAAGCCAGCTTCGCCGGCAGAACACCTGTCATAGTCAACGCCACAGGCACCGCCATAGCCGTAGCCACGAGTGGTATCCACTCAGTAAGAAAGAACAAAAAAGCCACTGCTACAATTGCTATCGTAATCCATGCACCCGTATAATTAATAGCACCTTCCATTGTTATCTCCTCCTTCTTCAATAAATTAAGTTATAGTTTAAGATTTCATGGTACCAGTCTCTAAAAACCTGACGTGCCACGAGAAAGCCTCGCCTAATAATATAGGAATATGCCCCCCCACCTCCTTCCTTCCTCTATTATAATAATCCCAAAGCGCAGGCCTGTAATCGGGATGCGCGCAATTTTCGATCATCACCTTCACCTTTTCCCTGGGATCCAACCCCCTGAGATCACCGACACCCTGCTCGGTAACAATTATGTGGATTTCATGTTCCGTATGATCAACATGTGAAACATGGGGTACGACACATGACACTTTACCGTCCCTTGCTATGGATGGCGTAAGCATAACGACAAGACCACCATTCCTCGAAAAGTCACCGGATCCCCCGATACCATTGATCATTCTTGTACCAAACATATGAGTGGAATTGGAATTTCCGTAGATATCCACCTCCAGCGCCGTATTCATGGCAACAACCCCGAGTCTCCTCGCAATCTCAGGGTTATTACTAATTTCCTGAGGCCTTAATATAATTTTTTCACGGTATTTTTTTATATCCTTGTAAAAACGTTCTAATCCCTCAGGAGAGGGGGTAAGAGATGTTCCCGATATGGCATTCACTTTACCGGAATCAATAAGATCAAACATGGCATCCTGAATGACTTCAGTCCACATGTTAATATTTGTATATTTACTATCCAAAAGACCTGCCATAACCGCATTAGCGACATTACCAACACCCGACTGCAAAGGCGGAAGGGTATCACCCTGATCAACCTCAAGGAAATCCAGCAGATTAGCCGCCATCTTTTTGGAAGTTTCATCCAGGGGAGCCAGGGGTCTGGTCTTATCTGTGATATCACAGGGAACAATCGCCACTATCTTACTGGGGTCACATGGCATATACGACGTACCGATCCTCTGGGACGGATCTGTTATCAAAATTGGCTGACGATAGGGGGGATCTTTAGGTATAAGGATATCGTGCATTCCTATCAACTCCATAGGCTGTGATGTATTGACCTCGACAATTACTTTATCCGCCTCTTGAATAAAACTCGGCGTATTGCCGACGGAAGTCGAAGGAATAATACCGCCATTACCCATTATTGCTACCGCTTCAACAACAGCGACATCCAGATGACCAAGAAAACCGTATCTCTGCTGCTGTGCGACCTGACTGAGATGTATGTCCTGGTACATGGTATCTCCATCATTGATACGCTTGCTGATCAATTTACCCGTCTGATAGGGATACCTGCGGGATACAGCGTTAACCCCGGCAAGGGCTTCATCCAGTTCACGACCGACTGAAGCGCCCGTCAAAAGCCCGATCCTGATTTTTTCACCATTCTTAACCCTGTCAGCCAGAGCCAGAGGCACAGCCTTCGGATAACCACAAGGTGTAAAACCACTGCAACCCACATTCATGCCGTCTTTGATATATTTCGCGGCTTCCTCGGCTGTGGTAACCTTAGACAACAAAGTTTTATTAAGAATTCTATCTTCAATATTCACTTTCCTACCTCCTTCTTATCTTCATCTTCAAAGGGGAAAAATGGGACACTCCCGGCAGCCATTTTTCCTGTTTTATTCTAAAACAAGCAGTAATTCATCTGCTTCTACGGTGTCTTTTTCCTTCACCTTGATTTCTTTTACTGTTCCACTTGACGGGGCACAAATAGGATTTTCCATCTTCATTGCCTCAAGAATTAAGAGCTCATCATCTTCCTCTACTTTATCACCCTCGTTAACCAGAACCTCCAGGATGCTTCCGGGCATGGGGGACTTTACTTCTTCACTCATTATGTATTTACCTCCTCTAATTTAAATGGTATAAAATTGCCCTGCATTTTCTATGACAGGGGTTAAATCCTTTTAGTGTAACAATAAAGTCAGAAAGAGACCGGCTGCC
>DFBI01000097.1:24966-25604 GCA_002367335.1 Syntrophaceae bacterium UBA3084
TTGGCCAGAAGAAGCCCGGCTGCCGTGCTGAAACAAAAAGCAATCAATCCAAGGAAAAAGATGTACAGTGACTGGGGTTTCAAAAAGACACTCGCCGGCATGGTGCCGCCGATGCACAGACCCAGAAATATGGTAACAATGTTTATCAGCTCGTTCTGGGCTGTATTGGAGAGACGTTCTACCACACCGCATTCCCTGAACAGATTGCCGACCATCAGCATGCCAACCAGGGGCGCAGCGGGTGGAATAAGAAGGCATATGATCAGCGTTGCTACGAGGGGAAATCCAACTTTTTCAAGCTTGCTGACGGGACGCATCTGTTTCATTTTGATCCTGCGTTCTTCTTTGCTGGTCAGAAGTCTCATTATGGGCGGCTGGATGATCGGCACCATGGCCATGTATGAATAGGCGGCTACCGCCGTTGCGCCGAGAAGATGCGGGGCAAGCTTTGCCGTAAGGAATATCGTCGTAGGTCCATCGGCTCCCCCTATGATTCCGATGGAAGCTGCTTCATGCAGGTTGAATCCTAAAAGGAGTGATCCAAAAAAGGTTACATAAACACCGAATTGCGCTCCCGCACCGAGGAGCAGTGTCTTCGGATTGGCTATAACGGGACCAAAATCGGTCATGGCGCCTAT
>DFBI01000130.1:0-2506 GCA_002367335.1 Syntrophaceae bacterium UBA3084
GGATTCTGCCATACATTTCTGCCGAGATTGACACCGATGGCACCTTTTTGCAGACCGTCATAAACAAATTCAAAGACCTCAAGCTCTGTTTCGCATTTGGGGCCACCTGCCATAACCACAGGAACAGGGCAGCCATTCGTAACCTGATCAAAGTCTTCACACCAGTATGTTTTGACGACACGTGCGCCCAGCTCAGCGGCAATACGACAACATAAGCCAAGGTATCTGGCATCCCGTTTTTCTAATTCCTTGCCGACAGCCGTCACTGCCATAACCGGTATGCCGTAATCTTCACATTGATTCACGAGCTCTGAAAGATTTAAGAGTGATTCGCGTTCATAATCACTTCCCACAAAGATGGAAATACCCACAGCACACGCATTAAGGCGGAGAATTTCATCGATTGATGTGGTGATGCCTTCATTTGCCAGGTCTTTGCCGATTACGCTGGTTCCACCGGATACCCTGAGAATAATGGGTTTGCTGCTCTCCGGATCCACTGCGGATCGTAATACCCCTCTGGTAACAAAAAGGGCATCACAATATGGTAAAAGAGGTGCTATAGTTTCGCCGGGTTTTTCCAGACAGGTTGTAGGTCCCTGAAAATAACCATGGTCAATGGGCATAAAAAAACAATGCCCGTCCGGTTGAATAAGCTGTGACATGCGATTTTTCATTCCCCAGTCCATTTTCTTGTTCCTCCTCGCAGTGATATTTTCATTTTTCTTACAACAGCTAGAGCCTATTTTTGCTAATGTCAAGGCAATAGTTCCGAAATGACAGAACAGAGATATCACAAGTTTTCAAGTTGATACCCTAACCCCCGCGCTCTTTTTAGTTTTTTTCTGTGCAGATGAGGGAACAGAATCAAAAAACTGTTTCACGTCTGCAACATTGTGGGTGATGGCAACATCCGGCAGAGAGGATATGATGGTTTTCCCGTATGAGCTTTTGGCAACTCGTGTATCCAGAATGGCAACCACACCGTATTCATTGCTTCCCCTTATGAGCCGCCCAAACCCCTGCCTCAATGTCAGAATCGCGGACGGGAGAGCGAGATCGTTAAACCAGCTGTTTCCCAGTCTGTTGCATCGCTCCTGGTACACGGGGTCCCCCGGTGAACTGAAGGGAAGTTTGCCGATAACAACCAGGCTCAAGTCCTCTCCCTTTATGTCAACACCCTGCCAGAAAGTGGACGTTGCGAAAAGCACGGAATCCGGGGTAGACTTGAACCACTGAATGAGTTTAGCGGGGGGCATGTCGCCCTGTAACTTGAAAGGGTAGGGGATAGTGGTATTTTCCGCCACAAAATTGAGATGACGATACGAAGTAAACAACACTAAGGCCCTGCCGCGCGACGCAGTAATAAGTGCATCTATTTTTCTGATACTCTCATTCTGAAATAACTTATCATTTCCGCTGTTAGGTTTTGGCAGATCCTCGTCCACATACAAAAGTGACTGTTTTTTATAATCAAATGGCGAACCAATAATTTTTTCTTCAAAATCCGCGATNNGAAAACGCTCCGGGATTCCACAAGGCTGCTTTTGAACTCAACAGCTCTGGCGTTTCCCGATATGTAGTAAACTTTGTCCGCATCATTCCTTCCGATAAAATCATCTATATCCGCCGCGAATGACTTGATATAACTCGTTGTCGTTTCTATTCTGTCTTTGATTCCATCGTCCTTTACCGAATTCCTGTATTTTTCAAGCGTTGATATAGTCTTAACCAGTGATAGTTTTGTCCGAAAATTTCTTAATTCTTCTATCATGTGAGGAGGAATTGGGGAAATCGGGTGGGAGGCCCCCCCGGTTTTTTTAAAGAGATATTCTACCTCGGGAAAAAGGTGATCAACGATTATTTTCAGTCCTTTCAACCGGTAGAGGAGCCATACAGTCCGCGAATAACTCAGAGCGCTGCCGAAAACATGGGAAATTACCTCCTCAATATCGTGGCCCTCATCGATTATTAATTGTTTGTGAAATGGTAGGACATTTAAATCCGAAATGAGATCATAGACAAGGAGGTGGTGATTGACTACAAGAATATCGTTTTTGTAGATATTCCTGTAATGACGATAGTAAAAGCATCTGTTATAGAAGGGGCACATTCTGCCGTTACAATCCTGTGAATCCCCGCAGACCTCCGCCCAGAATTTTGGAATAAATGAAAGCTCTGCTTTTTCGCCTGTTTCAGTCTTTGACAGCCACGTGAGAAATCGTTTATAATTCCTTCCCGTTCCGGTATATTCTTTCTCCCGTTTCAAGCAAAGATAGTTGTTCTTTCCTTTAAGAACACCGAAAGAAAATTTCTGTGGGAGCGCCTTTTGAAGAAAGACAAGGTCCTTGTTTACAAGCTGATCCTGAAGGGCCAGTGTAGAAGTTGAAATAATCGTTTTTTCCTGCGAAAGTATTGCCGGAATAAGGTAAGCAAAAGACTTTCCGACACCTGTCCCCGCCTCTATGAGAAGATTCTTATTATCCTTGAGGCAGCGCAGAACTTC
>DFBI01000130.1:2550-4642 GCA_002367335.1 Syntrophaceae bacterium UBA3084
GATGATAATTCTTTAATTGTGGTCATATACCTTTTCTCACCTGTTCCTGTTTGAAATGATCTTTCACATATTTCAGAAAATATCAATGAAGAACTTACCCCTCTGTTGCTACTGAAGTGTGGATTCATTGCGCACTACTTCAGTGTGATAATCCAGAAGGTTCTTTTACACCCAACCAGATCAAAGATAAAGTTGAATTAGAAATCCAACAAAGCCGATTTGATATTCCGTTACATACATTGTCTCTTTCAGCATCTAAAAGGCATTGACCGTAGCAATGGAGGCTGCTATTGTTAGTATGGGCAAAAGATATGCTCAGGCTTTATCTGGCGTTCTACCCAAAATCTCAGTTGGTGCAGGTGGCATGTATCGGAGTTTTCGCTTTCTGCTGAGCATGGGTTTATACGTTGCAAAAAGCCAAATGAGTAGGCTCTATGCAGTGTTGTTTATTCCTGCGTAAGAATGTGGAGAAAAAATGATTTTTGTAGATAAGCCATTCGTTTCCGATTTCCTGAGAGAAACAATAAGAAAAAATGATTTTCCCGTTGTTAAAACTAAAATTGCTAAAGAACTCGGTTTTAATAACGGGCCAAATATGCTTGACGAAGTGGATGCTATTCAAAAAGCAAAATCCTCAGAAAATATATCAATCTACACTACTTCTGAAAATTCTATCGGCTGGATAGCCAGACATCTGTCATTCACCGATCTTCCTGAGAAAATTGATTTATTCAAAGACAAGGTAAAATTTCGAACCCTGACAAAGCCAATGTATCCTGATTTCTACTTCAGGAAGGTACATCTGGACGACTTAGAAAATCTGTCAGTGAAAAACATTCCTATGCCATTTATTATCAAACCTGCCATTGGTTTTTTCAGTATGGCGGTCCATAAAGTCACAAATCCTGGTGAATGGGAGCAAACGAAAAAAGCCATCAAGTCTGAGATACTCAGTGTGAAAGATTTATACCCAATGGAGGTTCTGAATACCACTTCATTCATTATTGAAGAGTGTATTGAAGGTGAAGAATTCGCAGTTGATGCCTACTTTAATGCCACAGGTGAACCCGTCATACTCAACATCTATCAGCACATATTTTCTTCCAGCGAAGATGTAAGCGATCGGATTTATATTTCATCGAAAGAAATTATTGAAAGCAACATAGATCAATTCTCTGTGTTTCTGAAGGAAACAGGGAAATTGGCGAAGGTCAAGAATTTTCCTGTCCACGCTGAGATCCGACGTGATCATACCGGTTCAGTCTTGCCGATCGAAATAAACCCAATGAGATTTGGTGGCTGGTGTACAACTCCCGATATGACTTATTTTGCCTATGGATTCAATTCTTACGAGTATTATTTTTCTCAAACCCGACCTGACTGGAATCAAATTTTAAAAAACAAACAAGGAAAGCTTTACAGTATTATCGTTCTGGACAACTCCACCGGTATCGAAGGAGACCGAATAACAGCATTTGACTACGACATGTTGCTATCCAATTTCGAAAAGCCACTGGAATTGCGAAGAATTAATTACAAAGAATATCCCGTTTTTGGATTTTTGTTTACAGAAACAAGAGAGAAAAACTTTTCCGAGCTGGAAAGAATCCTTAAGTCAGATTTAAGGGAATTCATTACTGATTTATGAGGATTTTCGTTCAAGATCAAGCCTATCTGCGTGCGGACACGCACAGGCAGGGCATGCGAAAAAAATAACGGCTCGACTGAGCTCATCGAAGGCTCGCCGAAGACCGCAGGCATATACTTGATATTCAGCTTTTCATATTACGGATGGGTTGTGGTTGGGATGTGCGCCTTGGCTAACATGGTAGCTTTTGGTCTCGTATACTCTTACGGTGTGTTTTTCAAGCCACTTGCTGTTGAACTTGGATATGAGCGCTCGGTTTGGTAATTTAAGTTAACGGTATGTTTATATTTGGGCCGATGGTATCTACTGCAATGTTCGTATGGAAGAGAAACAGTGCCTTCTGGTTATCATCGGAGCAACAGAAGACGGCCGAAAAGAACTGGTTGCAATTGAGGGCGGCTTCAGGGAAAGCGAGCTCTCATGGACTGAGGTACTGGTTGATTT
>DFBI01000138.1 GCA_002367335.1 Syntrophaceae bacterium UBA3084
TTCCCTCTCCCTTTTGCCTCCTCCTCGTAAAGAGGATCTTCAATTTCGCTATAAAGCGAATGAATAAAATCAGGCGAAGGGCATGGATTTGCAAAAACATGGCTGCAAGTTTCACAGAATGTCAAATCCCCGATTTTTCCGTAGTCGCTATCTGTAATCTTTATCCGCTCTTTGTTTAAAGAAAGAAAATCGAATGTTCCTTTTCTAAAAAGCCTTAATCGACAACCTGAACATACAGGACATTCTTTAAACTTGATAATTCTTAGAGGCATTTTTTCCATATATACTGCTAATAAATCCTGTTCAAAAAATTACCTGGATAATCCAGTCTGCCTGAATTTTTAGCATTGATAAGTGTTAATGTCAAACTTAGCAAACATTCTCTGTTGCAGCAACGTGATAATGTCTGGTTTTAGCAAAATAAATCTCGCTAATTAACGCAACAGTTATTACTGCTTTTTATAGATGTAAAAACCCGAACAGATGGAGATTTCCAAAACCTATTTGAATCCTTCTCTTGAAATTCCTACATCAGAAGATTGGGTAAAAACAGCGCTATTTGAGGAAAAGCTATTAAAATAGCTATTGCAACTATCATAGCTATCCAAAAAGGCATTATTCCTCTAAATATTGTTGCCAAAGGAACCCCCTTAGCTACACCGCTTATGGCAAACACATTCATGCCTATGGGAGGGGTAATAACGCCTATCTGCACTATTAATACCATTATGACCCCGAACCATATTGGATCATAACCCAAAACCATTACTGTAGGGAAAATAACAGGAAGGGTCAGAATAATCACTGGAAGAGCATTCATAACACAACCAAGTATTATATAGAGAATTAAGATGCATATCATAATAACTAAGCGAGGTAACTCTAAGCCTGCTATAAATCCTGCCAACATTGTAGGCAATCGGGTTATTGAAAAGAATCTGGTGAAGGCAATAGCTCCGATAAACATTATAAATATCATGCCGGTTATTCCCAAAGATTCATTCAGAGCTTTATAAAGGTTTGTCCAGCGGAATTTCTTTGTTGTTAAGACGATAACCAGAACCCCGAATGAGCCAAGTGCACCAGCCTCAGTAGGAGTGAAGACACCCTTATAAATACCTCCCATAACAAACAAAAACAAAACTGCTGCCGCCCATGTACCCTTGAGAGACTTGATCTTCTCAATCAAGGGTACGACCGGCCCCGCAGGGCCATATGCAGGATTGCGTCTGCAGAGAATAGAGATAGTAATTATAAATACAGAAGTCAGAAGTATGCCAGGTAGAATGCCGGCAATGAAGAGTTTGCCTATGGATTGGTCTGTAAGAAGCCCATAGATAATAAAGGCAGTACTTGGAGGAATTAAAATCCCTACGCTTCCTCCAGCAGCAACACAACCCGTAGCCAATCCATTATGGTAATTGTATTTCTTCATTTCGGGTAGGGATACTGAGCCCATGGTAACCGCGGTAGCCATACTATCGCCACATATTGCTGCAAAACCAGCGCACGCGCCAACTGTAGCCATAGCCAATCCCCCTCGCCTATGTCCCAACCATTTATACGAAGTTTCATAGAGGGAGCGAGCTATCCCGCTACTTGAGGCAAACAGGCCCATAAAGATAAAAAGAGGCATTACGCTATAGATATAGGTGGTCCCAATATTATAAGGCGTCATTGAGATCAGTTTATTTGCTGCGGTTATGCTAGTCATATAGCTCAAACCCAGAAAGGCTATAACGAAAAGAACAAAACCAATGTGCATTCGCAAAAACAGAAGTATAAACATGATAGCGACGCAGAGACCGCCAAAAGTAGGACCATCTATTGTGAATGGCAACGATTTAAGCCATACTGGCATTCCAACTAAAAGCAGAACCAATGCTGCCCCGGGTAATAGCCATAACCACAACAGTCCACCTCTTTTCAACACGGCAGCCAGAGATTCAAGGAAATCAGCCAAAAGCACCATGCCTAAAATAGCCAAGGCCAAAGCGATCAGAAGCTGGAAGGGAAAGATGGGAATGTGCCATATATCTGACCTTAACTTATCAAGCTGCAGAACGCGTGCCTGTACGAATGCCTGCCAGCTTAACACGATGCACATTCCCAGACTGAGAAGGCCGGTTGTAGTATCAATAATATTCTGGGCCGCCGTCGGAAATTTATCAACAAGCAAATTTATTCTAATATGCCTTTTAATAATGCCAAAATAAGCCATCCCGAAGAAGACTGTTATTGAGAACATAAATTGGGTAAGCTCATATGTAGCTGGTAGTGGTTTAGAGAAAAGATATCGTCCTGTAACATCAATTGTAGTCATTATTACGAGCATAAAAAGAACAACACTGCCTATATAGTTCAGTATTTTACTCGGGGTGTTAACTATTTTTATAATAAATTGCTGCCCCTTATCAAGCCACATAACATTACCCTCCTGCGTTATATAGAATTTTGTCTTTCCAAAATAATTCTAGGACGACGTGAAATGCTTGATAAAATTAATAATACCCCACGATTATCAAATTGCCAAAATCTGCTCTTGTCAAGCCGAATTACACATCTTTATATTTCTCTACGAGTTCTAGCACCCTATTAAGTACTTTAGTCCCCGGCAATCCTTGGGCATCCCTATCTGCTGCCCATTTATCCCATATGGGCTTAGCTAATGCTCTGGCCTTTGCTATATCTTCCGGCGTAGGTTGAATGTAGGTATCGTCTTTACAAGGCCCATTGATTACTCTCGACCTCGACCAGGCAAGAGCGTCTCGCATGGCGCCACAACCACCCAGACTAAAAATTGTTTCTACTACCTTTTGATCATGCGGTAGCAATTTGTTAAATGTTTCTTTATTCATTATGTAGTAACAAGGTACCGGCAACATCGCTATAAGGTAGTGATTGGATGCTTGCTCATAAATGTGCATAGCCTCATAAGCACCCCATGCCATAAAAGCAGCATTTGCCATTCCTCTTTCTAGACTTAAGTAGAAGTCGCTAATATCTATGTTGAGTGGAGTAACTCCCAACGCTTTCATCGCTTCTATCTTAGCCTCTGCCGGCTGAGTTAATATCTTCATCCCTTTGAGATCGCTCAGGCTGGTGATTGGTTTTTTTGAGTGGATGTCAGCAGCCATATGGACCTGGAGCCATAAAACCTTCCAATCCTTGTATTCAGCTCTAATCTCCGGGAATTCCTCGTAGAGGTCACGCAAAATTGGACTGCCTATCGCAACGACCGGGCTGGGAATTAAAAACGGAAGCTCCACTACACTGGATAGAGGAAATTTACCTGGGGTGTAGCCTTGAACTGCCCAGCTGAAATCGGCAATGCCGGCCCTGACTGCGTCAGAAGACCCGATGGGAGAGCATAACTGGTTTTGAAAATAAACATGGTAATTCACTCGACCATCAGTCATCTCCTTTATTCTATCGAAAAGAGGCTTGAAACAATGTTCCCAGTAACCTGCTACAGGCGGTGTTATTATATTTACTTTCAAGGTTATAGGTTTATAGTTAAATGGTACTTTTGCCGTTGAAGTTTCTTCTTTTTCTACTGAAGTTACTTTTTCTTTCTTTGCACACGAACTTGTCATCATGGCCAGCGATACTACCATCATCGAAAAGACCAAGTAAATAACACCACTTCTCATTAATAATTTTTTACAATTCATTTTCAATCTCCTTAATAATGTACTTACGGTCTTACCTTCGACATACATTTATCTTACTCTTTTCAAAAATTCCTCTATAACATTCAATCTTTTTCTCTCGATTACTAAATCAAACATTTTATCCTTAACCTCAGCAGGGAGCAGCTCAATAGTCTTGGTGGTGGCAGAGTCGTATTTGGCCATTGAATAAAGCTTCAATAACTGGTCTTTCTGTTTGGCGGTGCAGTATAGCCGAAGAACTTTCATCCCCGCCAACACATCTTCAGTAATATCAGCCAGGCCGACTTTGCTTAGCTTTTCGTGCCGTTCTTCATTAATCCATATATTGATAGGATATTTTTCAGCCATTTTTGCCTCTCATTTCTCAAAGATATTTTACTCTTATAATTTTGCCAATTCAAAGACCGGCTGCCTTTTATCAAGATATTCTTCAGTACAGAAAGGAGAACCGAAACCATATTTTTCAGCAGATTCTATCACCTGGTCAAAAACTTCAGGCCGGAAGATGAGCCTGGTGGGCTTAACTTTATCTTGAACTATGCTTCTTATCATAGTGCCACTAAAGGCCTGTCTCTCCTTGTTATGGCCGCACAATCCGGAGTAAGTTACTTCTCCGCAGATAGGACAATACCCCCATTCGAGGACACGGACAGGTTTGATATTCAGGCTTCCTTGCGGAAGCTGATCAAATATCCTGTGGGCATCGTAAGAGTCATAGTAGCTGTCCACGCCGGCATGATCTCTGCCAAACATATGATGCGTGCAGCCCAAGTTTTCTCTTATTATGGCATGTAGAATTGCTTCTTTAGGGCCAGCATATCGCATATCCCACATGACAAATGACACCATATGAATATCATCTCTGAAATAACCTGCATCGTGGAGTTTCTGCTGGCCTAAAAGAATGGCCTCGTCGATATAGTCACCTAATCGTTTTGGTCCTATGATACAGCTAACCAGAATGCCAGTTTCCAACTTTTCCACAGGCATTTCACCATTGGCAGAAAACCAGGCGCCTTTCATCAGCCACTCATGACCGCTGTGAGGAACATTTCTCGTTTGATGTGCAATAGTCCTTTTCCAACCTTTTTCTGCGATTTTCTGACGCATTTGATTTGGAGTATACCAAAACTTATCAAAAGGAGGCTGGAACTTAGGACGATTTACAAGTGTAATCTTGCCAGCAATGAATGTGTCCTCAAAACCGTCATACATTTTTACGCCAGGATGCTTTGCATCAATTGTGCCAAATACTGCCTGCTTCATTTTCGCTATGTCGTAATTAAATATCTCTTCCACTTCTAATGTAGCGAAAGCTCTGTCTCGATAGATGAGAAGAATAGTATTCCCTTTCTCAATTGTTTTTTCTCTGATTTCTTCTTCTCTAATGTCGAAAACAATCGGAATAGGCCAAAGCGTCCCGTTTGCCAGTGTCATCTTTTCACATACTGTATCTACATCTGCTTTGTGCATAAAACCCTCTAACGGAGTAAAAAAGCCATAAGCGATGCCGATACATTCCCTGGCAGTTCGTCCGGTTACAGCTACACTTTTTAATCCTTTAATGAGCTCTCTTGCCTGAGATTGTGAAGATACTACTCTTTCCACAATTGCTTTGCCACCATGTCCTGTGTATTCCATCCATGCCCTCCTTTATTTGGCTGCACAATTTTTGTTATAAAAAACCACATCATACACGTTGTCTTTCTTAGCTGCTTCAGCAACTGGTATAAAACGCCTTAAAATATCCTTTGTTTGTTTCTTATTCGGTATGCCAAAGGTAAAAGGATAACTGTCCTTATTTCACTTTAGCAAGCATATAACTATGATCGAAAAACACTTGAGCTATCGAGCTTATTCCACGAGTCGAATTTTTCTGGAGAAAGTTTTTTCCCCTCCAAGCCTTCATAGTCAGGCCCATAGCGATAGGCTCTAAACACCCAGTTTACTCTTCCAAATTCAATTTCTCCAAAAAATGGATTAATGTATTCCCAGACTATTTCACCTTTCTTTGTTATCTCAAAAATTCGCGCCTCCATGGATGAGCAGATTAGGGTGTTGCCATTGGGCAATCGCTGGGCGCCGGAACAAGCTGCACTATAGAAGTCGGTTACAGGATTGCCCCGGTATTCCCATTCTATTTTCTTGGTTTTCGGGTTGAGTTCAATCACCATTGAGGAAGTTAACTCAACACCAGCCCGGTGAAACCCATTATCAAATATTAAAATATTTCCATTGGGCAATGGATGGGCATCATGGCCATGCGCCAGTTCACCTAAACCACAGCCCCATTGCCACTTGATATCACCCGTTTTTTTATCAATAATACAAACGGAATTTGTCTGACGGAAACAAGTAAGAATATCACCATCAGAAAGAACCACACAGGTATTACCATGTGTCCATTCTTTGCGAAGGCATAAAGGGCAAATACTATCTTCTACGGGATCTAAATGCTCGTATGATAACCACTCCCAAACTACTTTGCCATCCGGGGTAACTTCATAAATACTATCACACCACATTTTTCCATTGTCCTCAGTTCCCGGGACCCCACCTTTTACTTCAGCCGCGATTTTCTGAGGTACTTTTATATACTTAAGAACCATGGTATTACCATTTTCCATGCGGTAAAAGTCGTGGTGCATGAAATGATCCTCATGCTCCCATATAAGATTGTCATCCCAATCCACCTCACGGAGCAAT
Source organism: Syntrophaceae bacterium UBA3084 (assembly GCA_002367335.1). Taxonomy (GTDB): domain Bacteria; phylum Desulfobacterota; class Syntrophia; order Syntrophales; family UBA6807; genus UBA3084. The sequence goes on from DFBI01000138.1 coordinate 6,381, forward strand.
CCTCCGAAACCTGAAAATTTGGGGGCACCTGCTTTTTCCCTTTTATCAGGGTCAGATCTACAACCATAAATCAAGTGGCCATTGGGCAAAAGCTTTCCATAGCACCCTGGATTGTTAGGCAGCTGCCAATGATGAACAGCCCGACCCTGCATATCAATCAACCAGGTATCTTTACATCCCATCGGGGCAAACAGGGTATATCCATTATAAGTTTTGGATGGATTATAAAAAGTTACACCATACTGATTTCTCTTCATTGCTTAATTATCTTCCTTTGAAAATAATTTTATCTAATGAAAAACCGAAAGCTTCTTTTAAGAATTTTAACTTTGTCGCTCACATATATCCTAACTTCCGTAACCTTTCCATGGCATCTTCTTTATCCTGTCTTCTGCCGCTTCTTTCAGGTATGTGCTCAAGATCCTGTTCCCAGGCAGGTACCCCAATTTCCGTTGGGTTACTGGTAGATCTTGCTCCTAAGGAAATGTAACCTACTTCATAAAGTGAACAGCTAGGAATATTGTAAAGCTTGGTGGTATTCCATATGTCTCTTCCTGTAAAGTGCAAGATTGGAGTTATTCTGGTATGCGGGGGCATTAACTCTCCACCTTCTTTTTCTGTAAAGTACTTATCGTTCTTCCTTGCTGGCTGCTCATCCCATCGCAAAGCTATGAACATACCTTTTGTGTTATGTTTTTCAACGAACTGATTAAATACAACTGTCTTCATAAGGTGATTGCCTGCTTCGGATTCTGCTTCAAACTTAAATGTATCATCTTTAAATCCGATACGCTTAAGTTCAGCCTGATTCCGTTCGTTCAGATCCTTCACTTGAACAGTATTACCTAAGTGGCTTTGGCAGCATTTAAGCACATCGAAATTACAACACCACTCAAGGTCTATGTTCCACTTCTTTGAAACCTCTATCAGAAAATCTGTTATTTCTGGAAATGCATCACCTTCATCAATTGTCATAACCCTTGGGAGGTCGCGATTTTGTTCCAAACATACCTGGCGAACTATCCAGAGGTTTAAAGTACTGTCTTTACCACCTGTCCAGGTGACAGCCAAATCAGAGGATTTGAATTTTTCAAATGTTTCCCTGATAATTTTTTTTGACTTCTCAACCAATTCTATACATCTTTTTTCTTTGCCTTCGTCGGCCATTTTAATACTCCTCTTTTTACATATTTTAGCTTTTCCCTATGTATAAGCTATCATAAAAAAACCGATAATCCTCTTGCCATCAATCAAACAGTATTGTCTAATCTAGGCATCTTTCTTTTTTAACCTTCCTTTGGGCTATTTTTACCCAGAAAAACTTTTCCTTCAAAAATTTTATTTGAAGGCGGTTGGGCCATAAATTCTATTCCATTCCTCATGTTTTTTCGGGTCGAGTTCCTTTCCTTTCAAACGGGGATCATCAGGCCCATAACGATAAGCTCTAAACACCCAATTAATGTTTCCCCAGTTGTGAAAAGGATTAAAAAAGGGACAAATGTACTCCCAGACTATTTCACCTTTAGTTGTTATCTCAAATATTCTTCCATTCATAGTTTCGCAAATCAAAGTGTTGCCATTGGGCAGCCGCTGAGCACCGCTGCAGGATGCGCTATAGAAATCAGTCTTAGGCAAGGCTTCATATTCCCACTCTATTTCTTTACTTTCTGGATTGAGTTCAATTACCCTCGAAAAAGATACTTCTTCAATAGGACGGTTTATTCCATTGTCAAATATCAGGATGTTCCCGTTGGGTAGAAAATGAGGATTATGTGGATGCGCCAATTCTTCTGGTCCCTGACCCCATTGCCACTTGATATCACCTGTTTTCTTATCAATTGTACAAACCATATCTAAATTGCGAAAACAGGTAAGGATATCTCCGTTGTCGAGAACAACACACGTGTTAGCATGGGTCCATTCTTTACGCCAATCCAAAGGACAAATAGGGTATTTTTCAGGATCTAAATGTTCATATGATTTCCAGCTCCAAACCACTTTACCTTCTGGAGTGACTTCATCAAATTGAGCGGTCCACATCTTTCCATCATCTTCGGTTCCGGGGATACCGTCTTTAACCTTACCCATAAGTTCAGGAGGTACTTGCACATACTTGAGAACCATAGTGTTTCCATTTTTCATCCTATAAAAGTCGTGGTGCATAAAATGATCCTTATATTCCCATATCAAGTTGTTATCCCAATCTGCCTCCCGAATTAGTCCTCCGAAACCTGAAAGCATGGGGGCACCCGCTTTTCTTCTCTCTTCAAGGTTACTTTTTAAGGAACAAAGCAAGTTTCCATTTGGCAATAGTTTTGCATAGGTCCCTAGCATACTAGACATCGGCCAGTGATGGACGATTCGGCCCTGCATATCTATTAGCCAAACATCTTTTCCCCCCAGCGGAGCGAACAAGGTATAGCCATTATTGGTCTTGGTTGAGTCCAAACAGGTTACACCAAGTCGTTGTGTCGGCACAATGCCTTCACTACCATAGGCTGCAGCCGGCTGGAAAATACTGCCAACGACCATACAGGCCAAGACTCCGACTATTAGTGTTATTGTTTTTAATTTTTTCATTGTTTCAATTTTTCCTCCCTTTTTACTATTTTGGGGACTCTCCCCATAGGACCCAATAAGGGAGATGGCACTTTCAACCTGAATATTTCCATCTTCATCATAAATAAATCTCCCAAATTACTCTTATCGCTCATCTCCACCCATAAAAAATAAAACAATTAAAAAATGAAGCTTGTTTTCGCATTTGAGCGTTTCGCTGTATGTAATCATAATTGTCTTTTGACTTATTCTTTTCCGCTTCAATATTTCATAGCCTGCATAATATTTTATATTTTTACTCTTCACGACCAACTTGTATATAAATCACATCATACAATTTGTCAAGATGTTTTTTCCTTGTTGAGCCCTGTTCTAAAGCCTAGCAGATACAATTCTAAAAAATGCTGTATTCATTAACAGATTATTGATTAGAGTCTTAGGCGATTGATTCAAGTTTTTCCCTTAGGTTCTCTGTAAATTCCTTTGCATGCTGCATGTTAACAAAACTTATGAACTTGGTTATATTGGCAGTTGCTCTACGTTCTTCCAACAGTTCCCATACAGGTATTTTCATAATTCCCTCCATATCTTTAATTTACCTGATTATTCATATAGTTACTCTCTACCTAATATAGAGTTTTTGTCTGAGGCTTGATTTTGAACTTTGAAAGGTCAGGAGGGATAACAGCTTTTTCCTTCGGCTTTTCCAGTTGCGGAATCCAGTCATAGGGAATCCGGTAAGCACGATAAACATTATTCCAATTCTTATCTTTAACGCCGAAAATGGGAGAAACGTATTCCCAGACAATCGTGCATTCATGCGTGACCTCGAAGATACGCCCATCTGCCCCTTCTGTTATCAGCGTATTCCCATTGGGAAGACGCTGGGCTGAACTAATGTAACTGCTGTAAAACTTAAAATTGTCAGAATTCCTAAATCCAGCTGTGCGGGCGGAATATTCCCAAACCTTCTCCAACGTCACAGGATTGAACTCAATGACTCGGGAAAAATCCCTCCATGCGTTGCCGAAGCCAGTCGGAGAACCAGGATTAGGAGCCCCATATCCGCCTTTCCCTCCATTGTCAAAGATCAGGATATTTCCCTCACCAGGAAGGCCCTTGGGAATCATGTGAACATGATGTGTACCGATCATCTGGCCTAACTTGCGAAGCGCCGGAGAAGCCGAGTAGTCCGGCCCTACCTTCCAGACAATCCTACCTTCCTTCCTCTCGATGATGGCTATGATGTTGGACCTGCGGCTATCCCAGATGATGTTGTCCGGGTGAAAACGTTCATCTCCTGCATCATACCACTTGTTAGGGCCAACATACGAAGCACAGTTGATATGCATCCAGTCAGCACTTCCTCGATTCTCTCTCCAACCCGGAAAGCGGTACAAGGTGTTTTTGGCTTCCTCGCTGAATCCCAGCTCATCGAAATGATCACTGCACAGCCATTCCCAAACAATCTCCCCTTCCCAAGTCACCTCGATTATGTAGTCATCCTCAAGAAGCTTATCTGTTATCTCGGAATTCTTCACATTCTTGTGGGCAAGGATCAAGGTTTTCCCCTTATCAACCAATGGATCCATTCCAGGAGTATAGCACCCCACAGGATTACCTTCTCTCTGCCAATCATGATGTGCCCTGGCCATCCAGACAGGCTCCTTACCTTCCTCCTTAATCTGCTCGGTCTTATTGAACTTCCAGACAATGTTCCCATCCCAGTCTACCTGGACAAGATCATTAAATTCCTGATGCTCTTCTCCCCTTACAGAGCCTCCCATGACATAACCACCCGGGAGAATCCTGGTAGGTATCGGCGCACCCAAGATCTCTTCCCAATGCTTGACAACTCTGCCGTTCATATCGATCAGATAAGCGCCCTGGTTTTCGACTGCCGGAAATATAGTATAGCCATTCCAGCACTTCTCAGGATTGTATATTGTCGTACCGGTCGGATATACTGACGGATACTGCAGAAGAATTTGGGGGATTAAAACAAGTGAACACAATGCTATCACAAACAATAATTTTTTCATCTTATTCCTCCTTTTTACTTTTAAGATTTATGGAAATTTGGAACAGTCCTCAATTTCACAAAACGTAATTCCGCCTTTACTTCACAAAAAAAGCATATAGCACAGGCAAAATTTTATGTCAAAAAAAATCCCACATTCTTGTCAAGGCAACGTAAAAACTTCCGGATCTTATCAACGTGAAAATTTCCGGTTTAATCATTGTCTAGATTCTCTCTAGGTAATAGTTATGATGAAGTCTAGGATTATGTCATTTCCACGGATGATCTGGTGGTGGTATATACTTGCCCTTTTTCTTTATCACATCAGGAGACATCTTTTGAGACCTCCTCATTTGAGCCGGTTTAGATTCAAAAACCTCATGAAAATCAAGATAACGGCGATTGAACTTGATTGTGATCTGGTGATCAAGATGTTCTCTAACCTCTACTTTATGCTTCCAGGGAATAAAATGAGGGCGGGTCTAGGCTTTCATTATTATTTTATGGAGTTAGGAATTGAGGGGTATGCTTCGGAATATCTCATTATTCGAAAGTCTTTCGATGGGAAAGAGCTGGGAAAGTTCGGGATCATTTATGGTGAAAAACACCATCACTGAGATTTTGAATCATCTGCTGTAAAAAGAAAGCCGCCGACTGTCCGAGGACAACCGGTGGTTTAATTTTGTCCCGAATTGCCTAAGCGGCGTGGCTTACCTGTTTATGATATAGCCCTTCGGGTCCACCTGGTTCCTGAGTATATCCAGCTCTTCCGCGGTGGGTGGCGACGTCTCCGACAGATCCTCAGACCACAACAGTTCAAATCCACAGTTCTCCTGTACATCTTCCTTGGTACTTCCCGGATTTAGACTGAGCACGATCATCCGCTTGGATTTCTCTTCGAATCCCATGATAGCCATGTTGGTGATAATACGGTACGGTCCGGTCCCCAGCGGCAGGCCGGATTCATCTCTCGAATTCCCTCCGGAGAGCCACCCGGGTGTCGTGATGAAATCGACCTTCTCAACGAAGCGGCGTTTGTCCTGCGGGGTTATGACCATCGTCCGCCAGCAGAAGGAGGCGAAGTCATTGGCGCCCCCGCTACCGGGAAGACGTACCTTCGGAGCATTGTAGTCTCCGATCACGGTGGAGTTGAGATTACCGTAGGCGTCTATCTGCGCACCGCCCAGGAATGTGTAGTCCACGAGCCCCCTGGCACAGGATTCCATTATGTCGCACATACCACCGGCCTTGACCGCCCTGTAGAAGGTCCGGCTGTCACCGACGCTGATAGGCATTTCTGGCAGTTGCGGACTTATTCCTCCCGCTTCGAAAAGTATCACTAAGTCTGGCGCGTGGGTCTTCTGGGCCAGCATTGCCGCCGCACACGGGGCTCCCGTTCCCACTCCGACGGTAGCAGCGTTTTCGAGCTCTCTGGCGGCGGAAACGATCATGAGTTCCATGGTGTTATATTCAGCCATTCTGTTCCTCCCCGTCGGTCAGCATTTCCAACTCTCTCAGGTATTTCAGCTTACGCAAACCGCCGTTTTTTTCGATATATTCTAGGTGGTCCTTGCAGCTGTAGATATTTTTATCGAGGAATTCCTCGAAAGCCGCCGGATCCTTTTCCGCAGTCAGCCACTCCTTCAGATGCTCCTCGTCGGAAAAATACTCATAGGGCATGTTCCCCGGGTATGCACCCCAGGGTGATTCAACAACCGCGTCGACGAGGTAATACGGTATCTGCGTTGCATCTGGATTCTCACGGAAGCTGTCATGTTCAACGATGTGCTCGGCCGTGATGATGAGATGTTTTGTACAGTTCGCGACATCGATATCTGATACCGATATCCCCCGGAAACGGGCGTTGCCGTACTTGTCAGCTTCGTGTACATGGATAACGGCGACATCGGGATAGATGGCCGGTTTGGCAATCAGTTTTTTGCCCGTAAAAGGGCACGTGACGATCTTGCCGCAGCCGTGGATGAAAGTATCGGTTCCCATCACGTTCCGTATCGGGATGAAGGGGATGCCCATAGCGGCCGCCTTGAAGCGGATCGCCAGGCCGTAATTCGTATCTTCGTTGAAAGTGACGCGCTGCTCCTCGAAGAGCCTGCGGCTGCACTTGGAAAGACCGCGTGCCTCGAGACCGATGACATAGGCTATATCCACCGTATCGATCACCCCGCCGGCGGCAAGAACCTGCATGTCATGGGTCGAGGTATGTCCGGCGAATTTGAGGTTCCGCCTTTTCTGGCGGACGATCTCGTGTACCGCCTCGAAGGGGGTCCGGACGGCACCGAAACCGCCTATGGCGATATAGTCTCTGTCGTGAACATGGTCCTGAACCGCCTTTTTCATGGATGTCAACTTGACCGACATCTTCTTTGATTTTTTTCTGAAAAAATCACGGGCCTTGTCCGGGTCCGGGTCCATGAACACCTGACCCGTTCCCGAAGCAACGACACCGAACCCGACTTGTTCATTTTTCATATACCATCCTCCTTTCCTGATTTATCCATAGTTTTTTCTTCAATCGGCCATTTCTACAATGACGCTGGTTCCCTGGCCTCCGCCGATACAGAGGGTTGCCAGACCATAGCGTCCCTTTCTCTTCATCATGGCATATAGCAGAGTCACCAGGATACGGGCACCCGATGCACCGATAGGATGGCCGAGGGCAATTGCGCCTCCGTTGATATTGACACGGTCGGGATCCAGCCCGAGCTCCCTGATCACAGCCAGCGACTGGGCAGCGAAGGCCTCGTTTGCCTCGATGAGGTCCATGTCGTCTACGGTTAATCCCGCTTTTTCCAAGGTTCGTTTCGTCGCGGGAATGGGGCCGAGTCCCATGTATGCCGGATCGAGGGCTCCACTGCCGTATGATACGATCCGGGCCAGCGGTTTGACTCCCAGTTCCCGGGCTTTATCGGCCGATGCAATAAGAAGCATCGCGGCGCCGTCATTGATACCCGACGCGTTGCCGGGGGTCACGGTGCCATCTTTTTTGAACGCGGGTCTCAGTTTTGCCAGCCCCTCGGCGGTGACTCCCGCCCGGGGGAACTCATCAGTATCCATAAGAAGCGGCTCGCCCTTCCGCTGAGGGATACTGACCGGAACGATTTCATCTGAGAAAAGACCCTCCTTGATAGCCTTTTCGGTCTTCTGCTGACTGGCCGCGGCGAATGCATCTTGTTCTTCCCGGCTGAGCCCGTACCGTTCGGCGATGTTTTCCGCGGTGATTCCCATATGGTAATCGTTGAAAATATCCCAGAGTCCATCTCTTATCATAGAGTCGACGATCATCCCGTCGCCCATATGCTCACCCCAGCGGTGACTGTTCATCAGGTAGGGTGCCCGGGTCATGTTTTCCGTTCCTCCGGTCAGAATGAGATCTCCGTCGCCGGCTTTAATGATCTGGGCCGCAAGAGAGACCGTTCGCAGGCCGGAACCGCAGACTTTGTTCAGAGTAACTGCGGGAACGCTATCTGGAAGACCGGCCGCCATTGCGACCTGACGGGCTACATTCTGACCCTGTCCTGCCGACAGAACGTTTCCGATGAAAACCTCCTCCGTCAAGGACGGATCCACTCTGCATCGTTCGTAAACGGCCCGGGCGGCGATTCTGCCGAGTTCGACAGCTCCCACGCCGGTAAAGCTGCCTCCAAATTTTCCTATAGGTGTTCTGGCTGCCGCCAGTATCACAATTTCTTTCATTGTTCCTCCTTTATTTTCTTATCATGTTGTCTAAGCAAAGTCAAAATGTCGAATCAAATCAGCTAAAATATAACTTTAGTAGTAATGTCTTGTCATTTAAAAATCTAACCGTAGTAGACAGGAAAATCTAAAGTGATTATAACTTAACCTTGAGAGAAAGGCGGTTAGGTTATGAGATTGGATCTTCGAATGAAATACTTAGAGAAAACTTACAAACGCTACAAAAATGCTTCTAAAGAATCCAAAACCAAGATTTTAGATGAGCTGGCCATCACGAATATGAAACATCAGATCGAAACCGGAACGGCTGATTCAAAATTACTGGACCGACAGCTGGCTTAACTGACTTGAAAACTGTTCAATCACCTCTTCATAATCCCCCAGGAACACCACATCTGAAAAACTGTTCAACGGTGCTTCCGGATTGGTATTAATACTCAGGATCATCTCCGTCTGTTCCATACCGATCTTGTGCTGAATAGCGCCACTGACACCGATTCCGATATAGAGTTTTGGTTTAATGACAACACCAGTCTGCCCAATCTGATGATTATGAGGCAATATCCCCTTATCTACAATCGCGCGGGTACATCCCAGACCAACTTGTGTATTTAACACCCGTTCCAGCTGGCGACAGAAGGGCCGGATGACCTAATCGACAGATTCAGGCGTATCTACTGCATTTCCAACACAGACAATGACCTCAAAACTGGTCAAATCCGCCTGTTCATCATCCTGCTGAACCTGATGCGGCATATAGGTTTCTGAAAAATTCAACTTATAGGGTAACGCAGATACCGTAACCACTTCACAGGACTCTGCCGGAGCTTCTACTGCATCAAGAACACCGGGGCGCACTGTGGCCATCTGCGGAGGCACATAGTCTTCAGTATTGTCATAAATCGACACAATGGTGGCCATAATATTACCACCTAGCGCCGGTCGGGTCTGATGCAGAATATTGGAATAGGTTTCTTTTTTCAGGACCGCATCCCGCAGTTCCAGAGCGGAACAATCGGCAGTTAATCCACTATTCAGTTCAGCCGAAATATACGGAGCGATCACACGCCCGGTCAGGGTCGCACTGGCAATAACAATCTGAGGTTTCAGATCCTTGAGTACGGCGGCGATGGCACGGGCCCGGTCATGGACACAGACCGAGTCTTCATCCAGATCCTCAATAAACACGACTTTTGTGATGCCATAGGTCTGAAGTGTCTGAGCCACCTCTGCATCGGTTTTTGAGACAATTACCGCCATTGCATTCACACCCAGCTGCTGAGCCAGTTGAACACAACGGGACGAGATTTCAAGTGAGGATTGTGACAGGTGACCGTCCACTATTTCACATAACGATACACAATCACCGGAATAGTAAGAGGCACTGGTATCCAGCTGCTCTGAAGCTGCTCCCGAATCAGTCTGTTCAGCAGACTGACCGAACAGTCGGATCTGGCTCCGAATCATGTCCGTGATCTCACTTTTAAAATTATCTTTACGCGAATCCAGAACCTTGCGCTCTTTTTCCTGCTTTTCCGGAGAAAAAACTTTGATAACTCGGGTTTTAGAACCAGTGAGTCCAATCCGGTTCACATCCAGAGACATATCATCCACTGTAATTAATGAAATCGGTGTGTTATTTGCTCTGACCATATCGTCCAGGGACACATAAAATGCCAGCTTCTTATATAATTTGGTTGCTGTGGCTACCAGGGGAAACTGTGAGGTGGTCATGGTCATGGCACCTACGGTATTCAGGCAATGGAAGGAAAACTCCTTATCATTCATGGTCAGACCCGTCACATAGGGATATAACGGGGCATCCAGATAATAGGCCACCTGTGCCGGAACCTGAGCCGTGTCACCGTCTGGAGACTGCATCCCGCAGATGACTGCATATTCATGACTAATCTTTCCAGTTGATTGAAGATATTTAATCCCTTCCGATAATACATATGCTGTCACGATGGTATCGGCACCGGCAAATTTCTTATCGGTTAATAAAAAGGCCTGCTCTGCGCCATAGGCAATGGCCTCTTTCAGCATGTCAATCGCACTTGACGGGCCCATACTCAGGACCGTGATGCGGACATCTGACCGCTGCTGGCGGATAGACAGGGCCATGTTTAGAGCAACCTGGTCATAGGAATTAAAATGCATCTGAAGCCGGGATCTGAGAAGCGTTCCTTTTTCATAATCCCAGGCATTGGCAGGAATATGGTCTATGTTCGGTACATATTTGGCAAATACAATAATATCCATTATCCGGCCTCCTTTTCAGATTTAACCTGTTCCAGCAGTTCTTTTGGAACCATATTACCCACATTTAATATCAGGGCCGGATCCAGCTGATGCTTGATCTCCGCAATCACTTTCAATCCGGTCTGTCCGAACATGATTTCCAGATACGGAATCATATTTCCGGATTCATTAAGAAGAATCTGCTTCTTTCCAACACCATGTTCTGCAGATATGGTTCCGCCCAGCTTCACGGCAGTGGCGGCCAGTTTTGCATAACGATTCAGATAAACCGTATAGCCCTGTTCAGACACAACGTCATACTCATCAGGACACTCCGTTTGAGGCGTGCGAATGTTTTCGGTAGAAACAACCTGTCCGCCATGAATGGGACACCGGGATCCGGTAATACCGGTACCGCCGCCGGACACGGTTACCAGAATGCCAGCCGCCGTTGCTGATTCCAACATTTCGGCTAGTTCCTGTTCATTTCTGGGGAGAATCAATTCCGTTGCGGTTCCAAGAAAGGCGGACGATTCGTCCTCCTGATATTTTTGAAGCTCCTTTTTATCGGTAATGGCTTTAATAGTCATAGTCGGGTCACCTGCTTCATAAGTTTTCTCTGTTTCTATCAGAGACAATATATTCGATGCGCTTAAAAAATACAAACTTGCTGAATAAATAAACGGGCCTTTCTCTCGAGTGGCCCTTCTTCCGTTACATCAGAGTTTTCAACTATCGAGCACTGTTTTCAGCGCTGTTACTACCCGATCTATTTCATCATTGGTAATTACCAGCGGCGGAAGAAATCGAATCACATTCGCACCCGCCAGCAAGGCCAGCACACCCTGGTCTGTCAGTTTCTGAACAAACCGGCCGGCTTTTTCTTTCAAATCCACACCGATCATCAATCCGGGACTGCGCACTTCCTTGATCAGCGGATGGTTCAATTCGGTGAGCTTCGTTCTAAAATAGTCCCCCGCGGCCAGCTCGAGCCAGATTTCGTAGAAAGGAGTCGCTGCCTGGGAACAGGATCTGGAGCACAGCAGGGAGAGGGCCGGGATAAGGCAGGATAAGGAGAAGATGATGGCTTGGCTTCGCAAGCTCGGCTACATGTAAGAATAAATAAATGCCATCAGACACAATTGATTCTCGTCAAGACCCGTTTTCCTTCCGGCAAAGCTTTGCTTTTAGTCTTTACATCGCGACAATCGCCATTTTGACCACAGTGGCCAGATGATGATGAGGCAGAGTAGGCAGGCTGCAGCCACCACAAAATAGATCCCTATATCAATCCTTTCGATCTGTTTAAGAAAAACCGAAACAGCCACGCTAAGGAGCAGCAAGGCAAATAGGACTTTTATCTTGGCGTCCGTCGAGACACGTGTGGCTGAGACGCCTATCTTTATGCCCAATAGGGAACCCAACAGAAGAACCAGGCCTGCTGTTACATCCACATGGCCGGTGAGGGCATAGGTAAAGGTACCGTAGGCAGACGTGAGAAGAACAATGATCAAGGAAGTGCCCACAGCTGCTATGGTTTGCACGCCGATAACATATATTAAAAAGGGCAGACTGACAAAACCTCCCCCAACTCCCAATATGCCCGAGACAAAACCGACGACAAAACCGCCGAAGAGCAGGATCCAAAGCGAAACAAATCCTGACTTTGTCTTGGGCAAGAAGATGATGGGAGCCAGCTTTATCTTGGAGATAAAAGCTTTTTTCACATCTTTTGAGTTGTCATTTTGCTCTGTTGTTCGGTTTTTCTTTTCCAAGTTTTTATACCGGAAATATTCCCGAAGCATAAAAAAGGAAACCAAAAAAAGAATAATAATGTAGGCTATTCGGATATAGGGCCCTGCCAGTCCATGTTGCTCCAAGTACAAAACGAACATTTTGCCTATTTCCACACCGCCAATGCTGGCCAATCCAATAATCAATCCCAGTTTGAGGATAACGTTGCCGTGTTTGAAGTGAGCCCAGGCACCAAATAGGGCTTTTCCTATTAACACAAAAAAACTCGTTCCGATGGCATAAACAATCTGCAATCCCAGGATGTTCAAAACAGGAGTCAAGAAAAATCCGCCTCCTACTCCGAAAAAACCGGTAAATATCCCCGCTAAGAATCCAATAAAAAGGAGCAATATCAAATCAGCCATTTTTTGTCGCTCATATTACAGAGGTAGGGCTTTCAATAAAATCTAACAAATCCGCTTATTTGGGTTTCTTCAACTCTGCCGCGATGACCTCGCCCAAGCGTTTGATTCCCTCTTCAATGTTCTCATCCGATTCACACGAGAAATTGAGCCGCAAGGTATTCTGGATTTTAACATCTGTGGCAAATACATGCCCAGGAATAAATGCCACTTTCTTCTCAACTGCCTTTCTAAGCAACTCCTTGGTATCTATCCATTTTGGCAGTATCACCCACAGATATAATCCCCCATCAGGCCGCGTCCAGGTGACCTCGGCAGGAAAATACTTGTCCATTTTCTCCAACATAACATCACGTTTATGTCTGTACAAATTTCTTATTCGTTCATTATGATCATCCATTAAACCCTGTTTCAAATATTCTGCTATTAAGGCCTGTGAAAACACATCAGTGCATAGGTCTAATGCTTGCTTTGCAATCACCATTTTTCGAATCATACTTTCCGGACCTACTGCCCAACCAACCCTGAGCCCCGGCGCAACAGTCTTGGAAAATGTCCCTATGTAAATTGTATTCCCTTCATTACCCTTCGGCATATCAAGGGATATGATCATATCGATCGGATCACCCGAGTACCTTAATTCTCCGTAAGGATCATCCTCAATGATGAAAAAATTGTATTCCCTTGCTAATTCAACTAGTCGCCGGCGCCGTTGCTCGGACAAGGTCACGCCTGTCGGATTCTGGAAGTTTGGCACGACATAAACTATCTTGATAGGCGTGCCTTTTTTTTTGTTTTCTTCCAGCCTATTCTCAAGCTCATCGACATTCATCCCGTTCTCATCCAGGGAAAGAGGTACTGCTACGGACTCCATAAGGCTAAATACTGTAAGCACGCCGAGGAACGTTGTATAAGAAACTGCAATCTTATCACCCGGATTTAGGATCACCAGCCCAAGCGCCGCTAACCCTTGCTGGGCAGCTGTGGTGATTACGATATTATCTAAAGTCACATCGACTTTATAACGCTTCATACGATCGAGAATCGCTTCGCGCAACTCATTGTAACCCTCAGTAATTCCATACTGGAGAACGATTTCATGTTTTTCGCTAAGCAGATAATCCGAGATCTTCCTAAGCTCAGTATGAGGAAATGCCTTAGGATTCGGCAGACCACCAGCAAAGGATATGATATCTGATTTTTGGGTTAATTTTAATATTTCGCGTATTTCTGACGAACGCATAGAAGAACTGCGTCTTGAAATGGGGTTAT
>DFBI01000096.1:0-1768 GCA_002367335.1 Syntrophaceae bacterium UBA3084
GATGTCAGAAATATTGACGAAGATGCGTCACGATGGATTAAAGAACAGGAGGGTGAAATAACATCCAGTGGTATTACCGTGACTCTTTCCAGGAATACGTCAAACAATTTCATGTTTCCCACCAAAGGTTCTAAAAACAAAGTATCCATAGAATACACCGGCGGGATACTGCAGGGAGACACCAGTTTCACAAAATATACCGCTAATTCCACCTGGTTCTTTCCCCTTCCTCTGGATAATGTATTCGCAGTTAAAGGACGGGCGGGATTTATGCATGAGAATGAGGACACAAAGATACCGATATACGAGCGTTTTTTCCTGGGAGGCATGAATTCTCTGAGAGGATTGAGAAATGTAGGACCCAAATTTCCTGACAGTGATGATGTCATGGGAGGGGAAACTATGCTTTGCTTCAACTTTGAATTTATTTTTCCACTCATCAAGAATGCCGGCATGAAGGGTGTTTTATTTTATGATACGGGTAATGCCTGGGAAAGTGGTTATCACCTTGATGATATGAGACGAACGGCAGGAGCAGGAATCCGCTGGTATTCTCCCATCGGTCCTTTAAGGCTGGAGTGGGGCCATGTCCTTGACAGAAGGGACGATGAATCCGCGAGCAGGTGGGAATTTACTATCGGGATGATGATGTAAGACAAAAGATAAAAGGTTAAAGGTACAAGGCTCAAGGTCCAAGGCTAAAGGCTAATAAGGTCAGTAATCAAATGTTACATATTATTTCTTTGACCTCGAGCCTTTTACCTTTAACCTAATAATCATGACAAGGAGAATGTGTGATGAAGAAAACTATGAGTATTTTAATTGTGGCATTTCTTGTTTTATCGGCAACCTGCACGTATGCCGCTGAGAAGATAGGTTTTATTAATATGAAACAGGTGTTGCTTCTTTCCGACGCTGGTAAGGGGGCAGCGGGGAAATTCCAAAAGGTTTTTGAAAAATCCAAGGCAAAAATCCAGGCACGGGAAGCTGAATTAAAAAAATTAAAAGAAAATCTTGAAAAACAACGTTTGGTACTCAAGGAAAGTGCCATGAAGGAAAAAGAACTCGAATACCAGAAAGATTTCAGAGACTACAGGCGATTGGTTGAAGATTCCAATGCGGATATTAAAAGAATGGATCAGGAACTTTCCCGGAAGTTGATTCCTGTAATACTGAAGGTTGTAAATACGATAGGAAAAGAAGAAGGGTATACAATGATACTCGACTTTAATGCCACAGGCGTTGCCTACCATTCCAAGGCTAAAGACATTACGAAAAAGGTAATAAAGGAATTCAATAAAGCTTATAAATCAAAAAAGTAAGTGCAACAAACAGGTAACAGGGATCAGGGGTCAGGAAAAAACTGGGGGGCTGTCTCCAGGTTTTTTGCACGCTGTGAAAACACCGCGGCACTCACTGTGATATTTTCTTACTACAAAGAACTGAGGATAAAGAAAAAAATGCCTTGTGCTCTTCGTGGTGATTAATAATAAAATCGCTTAATTCAATGACATTGAGTGGAAAATATGAAAAAGGGTGGGAGATCGCTGAAGGAAGTTGCAAAATTACTCGGCGGTACAATTATCGGAAACGAAACAGTTTCTATATACAATATACGGGGGATTGAAGAAGCCCGGGAAGGCGATCTTACTTTTATTGCAAATCCCAGGTATAAAGACAAACTTGAGGAAACCATGGCATCCGCCGTACTGGTTTCTCCCGATGTCAAGGAATCAAGCAGGAACTTACTTGTTGTTAAAGATCCATA
>DFBI01000096.1:1945-2982 GCA_002367335.1 Syntrophaceae bacterium UBA3084
GGTGTTTTTATTGGAAATCATGTTGTCATTGATGAAAATTCTACACTTTATCCCAATGTTACCGTTTACAGGAGATGCGTGATAGGAAGAAGAGTTATTCTCCATGCGGGGGTTGTTGTTGGAAGCGATGGATTTGGCTTTGCCAATCCGGGAAGGGAAAATCTAAAGGTGCCCCAGGTTGGAATAGTCCAAATCGATGATGACGTAGAAGTTGGAGCCAACACAACCATTGATCGTGGGACACTTGGAAAGACCTGGATCAAAAAAGAGTCAAAAATCGATAACTTAGTCCAGATTGCTCACAATGTTGTTATCGGTGAAAAATCCATCGTAGTTGCCCAGGTTGGAATTTCCGGAAGTTCTAAACTGGGAAAGGGCGTTATAATCGGGGGACAGGCTGGCCTTGTCGGGCACATCGAAGTCGGTGATAATGTCATGGTTGCCGCTCAGTCAGGTGTTCACGAAGATGTAGCGCCAAACCAGATTATATCGGGTACTCCTCATATGTCTCACAAAAAATGGTTAAGAGCCCAGGCATGCATACCCAGACTACCCGAAATGTGGAAGACTGTAAAATCGCTTTTGAAAAGAATTGATGCACTGGAACAAGAAACTACAAGCAAGGAACAAGGAAAATTATGAGCATTCACCCTACAGCTATTATATCGCCCGGTGCAATCATCGAAGAAAGTGTCGAAATAGGTCCCTACAGTATTGTTGGTTCAGATGTGCAAATCGGGAAAGACACGTCTATAGGGCCTCATGTTGTCATAGAAGGTCAAACAGAGATAGGTAACAACTGCCATATTTTTCAATTCTCTTCAATAGGAGCTGTCCCCCAGGACCTAAAATTCAGGGGAGAAAAATGTAAGGTAATTATTGGGAATAATAATACCATAAGAGAATTTGTCACGATACACAGTTCCACATCCGCCGATATCGGCATGACCTGTATTGGAGACAATAACCTCTTGATGGCATACTGCCATGTGGCACACAATTGCAAATTGGGGAATAACATTGTTATGGCAAATGCC
>DFBI01000152.1:0-1065 GCA_002367335.1 Syntrophaceae bacterium UBA3084
AATTAATCAAGATCATTCCGCTAACCATTTACTTCCAAAACAAGATATACAATGACCGAAAAAATGTTTTGAACATTGCAAAATATTTTTCAAGGTTTCCTGTCATTTCGAGTTATCATTCCCAACATTCATAAATCGGATCAAATTACTAATATCTTAAGCCGAAACGTGGTTTAGAAAAAGCCACTAATATTTGCCACGATTTCTCCATATTTCATAGAGGATAACTCCTGTCGCTACAGAAACATTAAGAGAATCAATTTCCCCTGACATGGTTATGGAGACTAAAAAATCACACTTTTTCTTGACAAGCGACCGTATTCCTCTTCCCTCACTTCCTATTACAAGACCTACTTGCCCTCTATAATCAAGGGAAGAAAAGTTCTGATCCGAAGAGACATCGGCTCCATATATCCAGAACCCTTTTTCTTTTAGATAATCAATTGTCCTCGATATATTTACCACTCTGGCAATCGGAATATGTTGAGCGGCTCCAGCGGATACCTTAATGACAGCAGGTGTAACAGAGGCTGAACGATTTTCCGGAATGATAATTCCATTTACTCCGAAACAATAAGCCGTCCTTATTATCGAACCAAGATTCTGGGGATCTTCGATGCCATCGAGAATGAGAACCAATCCATACTTCATGGATCCATGACAATTAGCGATGACCTCATCCACGCCGGTGTATTCATAATCGCTACATACGCATATAATTCCTTGATGAGATTTATTGCCGGCAATGTTGGTTAGATAATTTTTGTTATTGTAATATACTGATATTTTTTCTTGTGTTGCCAGCTTCAGTATCTTCTGGATGTCAGGACTAGCTCTTCCCGTTGCTAAGATAATTTTTTCTACTCTCCTCCTGCCATGGAGGATTGTTTCCATAACTGGTTTTACACCATAGACAACCTGCATATCTTCAATCCTTGTAACTACTCAGGTTCAAAGACACATAGCTTATTTGTATTTGGTTTGTTATTATTATAACAAAATGCAAAAAGACTCTGCCAAATTATACGCATGACGGCTCGACTGAGCTCGTCGAAGTCTGAGCTC
>DFBI01000152.1:1116-8396 GCA_002367335.1 Syntrophaceae bacterium UBA3084
CTGAGCTCGTCTAAGCCTGAACTCACGCCGAAGACTCGCCGAAGACCACAGGCGGTGCTGGTTGTTATCTTTTTACTCTTTGTGCCTTTGTCCCTCTGTGCCTACCTGAGTAGTTACGATTCTTTTTCACTGCCTGCAGATTCCAAAATACTCTTTACATACCTTTCATTTATATCCGGACGTCGGAGATACTCAGGATGAGCGAATCTAACCTTCCCCTCCGCGATTTCTCTCAAAGCAGTTACTATTTCCCTGTTTTCCGTCCTGTTAGTAAGAGGCTTTGAGCCCTTGAGTAATTGTTTCGTTCTCTGGACAGTCAGCACAACCAGGGCAAATCTGTTTTTTGCCATTGCTAAAGAGTCTTCTACTGTAACTCTTGCCATTTGTTATTTTACCTCCGGTATATTAAATAGTTTCCATCCAGAAATGGCCCTTTTCCGCAATCTCTACGTCAATCTGCGGGACTGTTTGTGCGGCGTACATTAAGTACGCCTCCGCGCAATTCCTTGATTTCCTTGACCTTGCGAAAAATTGCTCATTTCTGAACATGAAACTTATTCGTGTCCATTTTTTGAGAAATTCATTTCTGAATGGACACTAAATAGATTATTTATTTTATTTTTCGATCTTTCTCTCTTGCTTTTTTCCGCGATATATATAGCTTCCATAACACTGGCAGCTGCTGCTATGCTATCATTAAAAATTACATAATCATACCATTTATTTTCATTTATCTCTTCTATCGCTTTTTTGAGGCGAACCTTTATCATATCTTTTTTTTCCGATCCTCGCCCTTTTAACCTCTCTTTTAAAATAGCAATAGACGGGGGAAGAATGAAAACAAATACACCCTCAGGATAATTTTTCTTTAAGTTTTTGGCTCCCAGTGGATCAATATCGAGGAGAATATCAAGGGTTTTGTCTACAAAATTTTTAATCTCTTTTTTCAATGTTCCATAAAGATAACCATAATTTTCAGCCCATTCAATAAATTCTCCCTTCGCTATGCGGTTTCTGAATTCATCTTCTGAGATAAAATAGTAATCCTTACCATTTTGTTCCCCCTCACGGGGAGAGCGGGTAGTACACGACACAGAAAAACGAAGATGCGGCAATATTTTCAAAACTTCCTTACATATAGTGGTCTTCCCTGCGCCGGAAGGAGCTGATACGACCAGCAATAATCCCTTTTCCAATTGAATTTTGTTCATAATTCCACCCAACTCGAAACTTTAAACCGTTATTCATTCCACATTCTGTACCTGTTCTCTTATTTTTGCGAGTTCACTTTTTATTTCTATTACATTGCGGGACATGTTCACATCACTGCTCTTGGAACCCGCTGTGTTTACTTCTCTGAGCATTTCCTGAAGTAAAAAATCCATTTTCCTGCCGATGGGGTCACCACTTTCCAACATTTCTTCAAACTGACTCAGGTGACTCTCAAAACGAACTATTTCCTCCGTCACATCGCTTTTTTCTGCCATTATAGCAACTTCCTGACTTAGCCTTGATTCATCGACTTCTAACGAATCCGTTAACTCACGTACCCGCTTTGAAAGCCTTTCCTGATATTCTACAACGACTTGAGGTACCCGTAACTTCAAAGCATTGAGATAATCTCTGATCATATTTAATCGCAACACGAAATCCTTGAGTAAAAGTTCTCCTTCCTTCTCACGCATTTTTATCAGGGAATCGATTGAATTGACCAGTATTTTTTGTAAGTGTTTCCATATTTCGTCAAGGTTTACATCACATTCCGAATAGTAAAAGACATCCCTAAGACGGGCAATCATACTTAACGTTATTTCATCTTTGAGATCAAATTCTTGTCTGACTTGATTTAGTAAAGAATAATAATGTTGAATCAACGGGAGATTCACTTCCAACTTTACCCCCGCTTCTTTATTTAAATCAGATTCCACCCGGATGTATACCTCTATTCTTCCCCTGAAAAGCCTTTGACATATCACTTTTTTGATCTCCGTTTCCAGCGAAGCAAGCATACTCGGAAGACGAACGATAACCTCCACACCGCGATGATTAACGGATTTTACTTCAACGATATAATTCTTACCATCAAGAACAGATGTTGCTCTACCGTAGCCGGTCATACTTTTTATCATCTACAATTCCTCTCCTCTGTGGATTCTTTATTTGTAACTGCTCAGGTTATTAGCCTGACTACGTGAATAGTTACACTGTTTTTTTGACTGCCTCAACTGTATGAGATATTTTCTTCTGATTATATTTAGTATTCCCATGATTATCTCACTTGAGTAATCCGGATAGGTCCAATCAAGTGACTGAAAGTTATTATTTGTATAAATGAGAGTTAAATCGGCATATATGCCATCCCTCAGATAGGGACGATGTGCATAAGCCTTCCCTGTTGCAAGGATTAAGTGTGCCGGGGATAGATAACCCGGGTCTATGTTTACACGCCTTTTTTCTCCCTCCGACAATCTTTCTTCAATTTTGTTTGTATATTGTTTTATGTCGGGGAGCATTTCGGGATTGACTAAGGGTTCAAAGGAAATGAATCTCCTGAAGAGAGATGTCCCCATTTCCTTCTCATAATAACTGGTATAATCAAAGAGCATGAATTTACTTATATAGTCAATATTTCCAAATTTATTTGACAGCTCTTTAATTATTATATTTAACAGGTCCTTATTGTTGGAAAAAATACTTGATATCAATTTTACCGGTCCCGGATATTTCGGCTGGCTCATAATGTGCTTCTCAATTCGTCCTGCGTGACTGTGGCAGTTCCTACCTTTCCTACGACAATTCCTGCTGCATGATTGGCCAGGGCGGCGGCTTCCCTGAATTGAGCTCCCGCTGCCGAACAAAGGGCAAATACACCTATTACAGTATCACCGGCGCCGGTCACGTCAAAAACTTCCTTAGCAACCGTGGGAATATTTGTAATATCTCCGTTTCTTTCAAAAAGGGTCATCCCCTCCTCGCCTCTGGTTATCAGAACCGCCTTGAAATCATATTTTTCAAGGAGTGTCCTGCCTCCCTTTAATATGTCATCCTCGCAGGTTAATTCCATTCCAAGGGCGCGTCCCGCTTCATGATGATTAGGTGTAACTATGTCGCATCCACTATAAAAGGAGAAATCGCTTTGTTTCGGATCAACGCACAAAACTATGTCTGTATTTGATATCGTATCTCTAATCCCGTCAATGAGTTTTTTCGTTACCATCCCCTTATTGTAATCGGAAACAACAACGGCCCCCAGTTCATCTTTAACAGATTTAATATACTCCAGCATCGTTTGAACATTATAAGGATCAACAGAATCTTTATTTTCCCTGTCGAATCTCACCACCTGCTGGCGTTGCGCTATAACCCTCGTTTTTACAATAGTGGGGCGATCCTGTTCAACAATAACGCCTTTCGTGCCAATACCCATTTTTCTGAATTGGTGTATCAACCACCTTCCCATATTATCAGATCCGATAATACCTGTAACTGCAACTTTTCCACCTATGGTATATATATTTTTAAGCACATTTGCACAGCCGCCGAACAACAGTGTTTCCGAGGTAACCTCAACAACAGGCACAGGGGCTTCCGGAGATATACGCGAAACTTTCCCCCAGATAAACTGATCTACCATTATGTCACCGACTACAAGAACCTTTGAACTTGAAAAATTATTAATAATTCCCAGAGCTCTTTTTTTGGTTATAATTCTTTTCATATTACCCAGATAAATGATATAAGTAATGGAATAGCGAGAATCAATAATCCGACCCCACAGGTCCGGCGTTGAACACAAATCCTTTTATTTTATCATTCCTTGCAAATCAAGGCAGATTTCAAATGCCATAATGCTATTATTACGGTCTTTTTTTGTCAATTCTTTTCTTGAAAAACAGTAAATCCTGCTTGACTAAAATCCAAAAAAAATATAGGTTAGCGGAATTTATTAAGAAAGTGGGGATTTGTCTTTATGGAAGAAAATGAACTCCTGAAGAATAGAAGAGAGAAAATAGGTTCTCTTAAGGCTGAAGGAATAGACCTTTATCCCAATGATGTAACAGTAAACGCTACTACAGAAACGATACTGGACCGCTTTGGTCATTTGGATAATGACGCCCTCGAAAAGATAGAAGAAAGATTTAGTCTGGCCGGAAGGCTCATGGCGGTGAGAAGTTTTGGCAAGGCAGCGTTTCTGAATATACAGGACCGAAAAGGAAAGATCCAGGCATATATTAAAAAAAATAAAATCGGTGAGAACCAGTTTTCTCTATTTAAAAGACTCGACATAGGAGATATCATTTTTGTTGCCGGCCGGGTTTTCAAGACAAAAACGGGAGAATTGACTGTTGAGACAGATGAAATTCGTCTCCTGGCAAAGGCATTAAGGCCACTCCCGGAAAAGTGGCACGGTCTTACTGATATTGAAACACGTTACCGGCAGAGACACCTTGACCTCATAGTCAATCCCGAGGTCAGAGAGCTGTTTCATAAAAGAAGCCGTATCATCCAGTTGACTCGTGATTTCATGCAGAAAAGGGATTTTCTCGAAGTGGAAACACCGATGATGCATCCTGTGGCAGGTGGGGCCATGGCCAAACCATTCAAAACATATCATAATACGCTAGGAATGGATCTTTACCTGCGAATAGCTCCCGAGCTTTATTTGAAACGTCTTGTTGTGGGGGGATTGGAAAGGGTTTTCGAAATCAACAGAAACTTCAGAAACGAAGGGATTTCTACATTCCATAATCCTGAATTTACCATGATGGAATTCTACCTGGCCTACGCTACATATCAGGATTTAATGGACATGACAGAAGAATTGTTCACCTGCATTTCACAGGATATATTTGATTCCCTCAAATTCCAGTATCAGGGAACGGAGATTGATCTGACTCTTCCCTGGCAAAGGCTATCCGTAAAAGAATCTATTATAAAATATTCCGACATAGATCCCGAATCCCTGGAAGACAGAAAGATAGCCATAGAATATGCAAAAACCCTGGGATTAGATGTTGGAAAAAATGAATCGCTGGGAAAGGTGATCATGGCCATATTTGAAGAGCTGGTTGAAGACAAACTAATTCAACCGACGTTCATAACAAGTTACCCTGTTGAGGTCTCACCACTCTCAAGAAAAAGTGTTAATGACGATCGCTTTACCGATCGTTTCGAACTCTATATTTATGGTAGAGAAATCGCCAATGCCTTCTCCGAACTCAATGATCCCGAGGATCAGCGAAAGAGATTTATCATGCAGCTCAAGGAAAGAGAAGCGGGGGATCAAGAGGCACATGAGATGGATGAAAATTATATCCGTGCTCTGGAGTATGGCATGCCTCCGACTGCAGGAGAGGGGATTGGAATAGACAGACTGGTCATGCTCTTTACCAACTCCCCCTCAATCAGAGACGTCATCCTTTTCCCTCAAATGAGAAAAAAATAAAAAGAGATACAAAGAAATCGACAATCGGATGTCGGATAAAACTCAAAACTCGAAACTCAAAACTCGAAACCCCATCATGTCCTACGAATCTTTCATAGCTTTTCGATATCTAAGAGCAAAAAGGAAACAGGCTTTTGTTTCGCTCATTACTCTTATATCAATAGCCGGCATATTTCTGGGGGTTGCAGCGCTAATAATCGTTCTTGCAGTCATGAACGGTTTTGAGACTGACCTCAGAAACAAAATACTGGGAGTCACCTCACACATCGTCCTGATGAAATATAGTGGACAGATGAAAGATTACGAAAATGTGATGAAGGAAGCTGAGGCAATTGACGGTGTCGTAGCATCGACCCCTTTTGTATATGGTCAGGCAATGTTAAAAAGTCAGGACGGAGCAACCGGCGTGGTTTTAAGAGGGATATCAACTGACAGCGTCCTTAAGGTAATAAATATCGGGAAATTTGTGGAAGGAAGTATCCGGGCCCTTTCAGAAAAGAAAAATGGAACAGGCAGCCTGCCCGGTATTGTTATCGGGAAAGAATTATCTAAAAACCTTGGGCTGTTTCTTCATGATAAGGTTGATGTATTATCACCCATGGGTATTCCTACACCAATGGGAATTGTCCCGCGTATCAAGAAATTTATCGTCGTTGGGATATTCGAATCAGGATTTTATGAGTACGATTCGTCGCTGGCTTTTCTTTCTCTGCCAGAGTGCCAGAATTTCTTGAATATGAAAAGAAATGTCACGGGAGTCGAGATCAGGGTAAAGGACATTTACAAAGCGGGAGATATTGCCGAAAGGATCGAAAAAAAGCTGGGATATCCATACTGGGCAAGGAACTGGATGCAAATGAATAAAAATCTCTTCTCAGCGCTTAGATTGGAAAAAAGAGTCATGTTTATTATCCTCAGCCTTATTGTACTGGTAGCTGCTTTTAATATAATAACTACCCTGATTATGGTTGTTATGGAAAAAACAAGAGATATTGCCATATTGAAAGCGATGGGTGCAACATCCAAAAGCATCATGAAAATATTTATGTTGCAGGGAATTATTATAGGTGCTATCGGCACTGTCCTGGGTTGTGTTGGAGGAGTTGTTGTCGCACTTAATGTTGAAAAGCTATCTTTGTTCATAGAAAACCTGTTTGGATTCAAAATATTACCCGGAGATGTATACTATTTGAGCGAACTTCCCTCCCGGATAAATTACTCCGATGTTTCAATTATTGTTCTGGCAACCATGCTGATATGTTTTCTGGCAACGATTTATCCTTCATGGAAGGCGTCAAAATTCGATCCGGCAGAAACCCTGAGATATGAATAATGAATAGAAAAGGACAAAGGGCTAAGTGATGAGCAACGAGCGATGAGGACTGAGGGTAATGATAGAAGTCAGCAATTTGGGAAAAACCTTTATAAAGGATGGAAATAAAATAGAGGTGCTGAAAGACGTCAATCTTGAAATTAACAGGGGAGATTCTCTGGCAATTCTCGGTGTTTCAGGTGCAGGGAAAAGTACCTTTCTTACTATACTCGGGATTCTCGATCATCCCACCTCCGGTCACATCATTTATAATAATGTTGATGTCTTTGGTTGGAATGAACAAAAGCAGGCTGAATTCAGAAATAAAGAAATAGGATTTGTGTTTCAGTCTCATCACCTCCTGCCCGAGTTTACCAGCCTGGAGAATACCATGATGCCTGCTTTGATAAACGGCATACCTATGCAGGAAGCCAGGGAAAAGGCAGAGATTGCCTTGACTGAGCTGGGACTCGGTGATAGGTTGGCGCACAAACCTGGTGAGCTTTCCGGTGGAGAGCAGCA
>DFBI01000207.1 GCA_002367335.1 Syntrophaceae bacterium UBA3084
ATTGACGCGCCGGAACTCCATAAGCGGATCGACTGCTGTCTCCCTCATCACGTGGACCCGCGCGGCGAGATGCACCACCGCATCCATACCATTCAAGGCTGGAACCCAGTCAGTATTACTATCTATGTCTCCAACTGCGAAATACTCGCACGCTGGATTTTTAATAGCTATATGTTGGGAGTCGCGCACACTTCCTCGCACTTCCTTGCCCGCATCTGCCAGCACGCCGCACAAACCACGCCCTATAAATCCGTTTGCACCGGTCACAAGGATGTTCTTCACGGGTCAATTACCAAGCAATTCTTCATATAATGCGAGAGTAGCACGAACTACGAGTTCTTCCGAGAACTCATTTACTGCGATTTCCCGGCTTGCCTTACCCATCCTCTGTCGCAATTCCCTGTTTTGCAGCAACGTAGCCAATGCCTGGGCAAGCCGCTCCGGGTCTTTTGGAGGGACTATAAAGCCATTGACACCGTTTCTGACAATTTCTCTGCAACCACGCACATCAGTGGCAACTAACGGTAACCCGGCAGATGCAGCTTCCAGCAGACACTTAGGAATTCCTTCCCTGTAGGATGATGGAAGCACTGCCACATGACATTGCTGCAACAACCGGGGGATATTCTCCCTATGACCCAGCCAGATTATCTCTCCTTTCTCATGCCAGCCAGTCAGGATTTCCTCAGGAATGGAGGCGGGATTATCCGGATCAGGCCGCCCGGCCAGAATCACCCGGCCTGGCATACCCCGGTTCTTTAACAATTTAGACGCTTCCACAAGATCTCCCACACCCTTATCCCAGAGCATGCGTGAGGCAAGTATTGCCTTGGGCTCACCCTCTGCTTCAGGAACAGGAGAAAAAAGGTCTGTATTCACACCTGATCCACGGATGAGGACAGCCTTTTCCGGAATGATTATTTTGCGATCAATGAATGTCTGCCGGTCCTCGGGATTCTGGAAAATCCCCCGGCAGTTCCTGCAGGAAAATGCAAACCAAAAAAAAGGCGTGATCAGGCTGCGGAGAAAAAAGGCCTTTTTCCCTTTGGCGATAAAGACATACCCCAGACCAGTCAGGGCGTTGACAATTGCTTTTATGCCCGCAAACCGCGCTGCCAGGGAGCCGTAAAGTATCGGTTTGATCGCTACCTGATGAACCAGGTCAGGTTTTTCAGTTGAATAGATTTGGTATAATTCATAAATCGCTTTTATTTCACAGAGAGGATTTCTGGAACTTCTTCGCAAGCCGATGGGGATCAGTCTGAAACCTTGTGTCCTAATGCGATCGCCGTGATCCTGAACCCGAGTGGCAACAAGCACCTCGTGGCCCGCTGCCTGGGCAGCTCTGGCCAGAGGCAGACGGTGGGACCAGAAATACCAATCCTCGGTAACCAGAAAGAGGATTTTGCGCATCCGCTTTACCTTCTACCCCAAGCAGTGTCCGTAACACGGAGCATCATTATTTTAACTTAACACTTTCCAACCATCCCTGGAACATCAAGACATCCCAGAGATGATACGCCCAGTTTCTTTTACCTGATAAATGTTCCGCCCACTTTTCGTGGATCGGTTGAGGATTAAAAAACTCTTCCTGCCGCAGCCTTGTCTCATCCAGCAAGGCCTCTGCCCATTCGCGCAAAGGGCCACGCAGCCATGAATCTATTGGTATGCCAAATCCGCTTTTGGGCCGTTCAACCAATTCCTTTGGAACATATTTGTACAGCACCTGCCGCAGTATCCATTTCCCCTGGCCATTTCTGATCTTCATAGATAGAGGGAGGCATTCATCCGGGAGATAACAGCAGTCATCTCATTTGCGCTTTGTACTGCGGAAGGGCTAAAAAAACCGGTTATGCCACACATTTGTAAAGTTCCTCATACCGTTTGACAACAGAAGGCAGACTGAAATTTTCTTTGATCCGCAACCGTGCGTTATCTCCAAGTTTTTGGCGCTTATCTTTGCCAATTTTAATTAATTCGCTCCACGCACCAGCCAGTGCATGGGGGTCTTTTGGAGGTACAACTTTCCCTGTATCTCCTACGATTAATGCAGAATCCCCTACATCAGTTACCACACACGGCACGCCACATGCCATTGCCTCACCAACTACGTTAGGAAAACCTTCGCCATAAGAAGAAGAAGAAGAAGCGATGTCGAGGGCAGTCATAATCCGCGGAATATTATCGCGTCTCCCAAGCAGATGAAAATATTCAGACCAACCGGCATCTTTAATCCACGATGACAATTGATAATTTCCCCATGTAATATCATCACCACAGAGCAAAAACTGTACATCCTTGGTTTCTGTGTGCAGCAAAGCCGCCGCCTTTATAAAATTGCGATGGTCCTTTTGCAGATCAAAACGCCCCACCATACCGATAAGCATAGTATCTTCAGGAATACATAGCTCCTGCCTTACCAGAGTCCCTCCCTCTAAATCCGGCTTAAAGAGGTTCAAATCAAAGCCATTGGGAATAACCACCATCCTGTCAGGGTCATAACCAAGGGCTATATGCACCCTCTTTGATGCCTCTGAGCAGCAGACAATCTTCACCGGCAGCCAGCGGGAAAACCGAGCGCAGGCCTTTGCCGTCCAAATAGTGGTGCGTTTGTTCCCTTCAGGGTCAAGGTTGCTGTGACGAATCCCCCAAACAACGGGGATGTTTCCAGCCAATTTTGCCGCCAGACCGCCCACAAGATCGGAATGATACATCCATGTCTGGATAAGATCGGGCGTGTATTTTTTTAACCAGCGGGCCAATTTAAAGACCATTCGCGGATCAGGAACCCCGCTTTTTATGCCGAGTGCTTCTACCGGTATCCCTAACGCCTGAATCCTTTTTCCAATTGGACCAATATCGGTAAATGACATAACCTGTATTTCAAACTTATCCCGGTTCATCCGTGAGACAAGTTTGTAAAGCATCATTTCGGCTCCGCCAGTGGAAAGGCCGGTGATGAAGTGTAGTATTTTCATACAACTAAATCTCGCAGGTAACGGGCAAGTTGTGGAACAACCACATCAATACTAAAATACTTTTCAACAACGTTCCTGCCATTTATCCCCATACTTGCCCGTTTTCCCTCGTCTCCAAGCAAACCAACCAGTGCTTCAGCCCAATCCTTTTGATTTGACGCACCTAATCCGACAGTACATAGAGATAACACTTGTGAATTCATACCAACGGGAGATACTACAACCGGCACACCGCACGCCATGTATTGGAGCATTTTGAAGCTGCACTTACCTCGCTCCCAGGCTGAGTCGGCTAATGGCATAATCCCGATTGACATACCCTGAATCCCTTTTACTTCGTTTTTAGGCGACCATGGAATAAAATCAATCCTTTCTTTCTGAATGCTATGAAAAGTTGGCCTAGCATCAGCAATAATGCGCAAGATTACATCAGGGCAGGCCTTGAGCACTATTGCCAGAGCAGGCTCGATTTCATAAAGATATTTGAGATTACCGCTTGTTCCTGTCCATCCAATAACTTCACGCTTACTTGCGTCCATTGCCTTCTTTGGGAAGTACCGTTTTGTATCCACCGCTGTCGGGATAACCCTGACGTTTTTATTCCATTGGCTAAAAATATCCCCCAAATAGTCATTGCCACAAATAATTAAATCGCATCGGCGCGCAAGACGCTCAGCAAAGCGCCCTCCTCTGTATAAAAAAATGGCATCATCCACATCCAGGACACGCGGACGTTTAGTCAAGGGTTCGAGCGTCAAAAAAGTAGAAACAAGCTCACGCTGAAGAAATGTTATATCATAATGATGTGTAGCCAGGACGGCGGGAATGCGTACAGTAAGTGCAGCGCCACCCCAGAGTGGCCGTAGCCATTTCGCTGCAGGGGGATACTTTGATACGTGCGGGATGAATTCATGCATAAGCACGCCGTTTTCTCGCAACGCTGGAATCAATTGACGCACACGAAACCGTGTGGACGGCACGTTTATTCCACCAGTAAGAGCTGCTACTCTCACTCCATCAGCGGCACTCATGAAAGTTTCCGATTGATTGCTTTTTGGCTTGGGCTCTATCAAGTAGCCACATGTTAATGACCGCTACCGGGAAGAAAAGCATCCAAAGATGTCCGAACTGGTTCAAATACGGATTTGTGGCTTCAGCCACCAATGCCCCGCAAAAACCTGCCAACATGGGTACCATGTGCAGACTCAACGTCGTCCTCGCCGCAATGACACGGACTCCTGTCCACAATATCCAGATAACACCGGACATATAAAGAATAAATCCTACTATTCCCGTCTGGAAAAGTAGCGCAACATACCTCAGTTCGTAATTCCACGGCTTCTCGGGATCACGGATATACTTGTCACTTCCCACTCCCAGGCCTGCCCCGAAGACGGGTCGTTCGGAAACGCCTTCCATAAGCGCCGAAAATTGCTCTGCACGTATCATTGCACTCTCGTCATGTTTAAAATCAAAGGCTTCCGCGAAGTCCCGCAGTAAGCTGTGCGTCTCCCAACCCATGATACCTCCCAGGGAGTATGCAGCAACCCATGCAATAGCAGCCATCACGAACAGGGCCTTTACTAAGCTCAGGATGGCGTTCCTACGCTCTTTTCGGCGCAGAAAACTCGCTAATGCAACCAGGATAAATGGGGTTAGAAACAAGATCAATAACAGTACATGCCTCTGTCCAACCATCACGGCTATCAGGCTGAGTACCGTACAAAACCACAGCTCTGCACGCGGTACTGGACGATTTTTCCCCGAATAAACGGCCAGACAACCTACCATAAAAGGCAATAGAAAGATCAGTGAAGATAATACACGCGGCGTATATGATAACTCATTTGTCAGTCCATTCTCCGAAAATGCCATTACAATATATTCGAACCCTGGCAACGTAAGACCCATAACCGACAACACCTGCAAAATTACAAGCACTGACATTGGAATTGTACAAAAGATTAATATCCTTAGCACGTTAACTAGAGAACCATGTGTCCTAATTAGGGTGACAAGAACCATGTAAGCAATCGGATAAAGGACGTATAGTTTTATGATGGGCAAAACTCTCACAGCGCCATTGATATGCCCCCAAAAAATGAATAACAATCCGAGACACAAATAAAATATCCACCAAAAAAAAACCGTCTTGTGCAGCCCAAGCCTCCAGTTCAAATGGAACATTACCCAAAACGCACATACTCCGATTAATGCTAAAAATCCGTTTTTAATCGATTGCAAAATGGCTGGGAAGAGTATAACGATTACCAAGAACGCATATAGTACACTGCTGGAGATCCAGCCGACTTTTCCTGGTTGCTGTTGCAAACCTATTTTCCCTCTATTCACGTTCAGTCCTTCACTAATCAAGAAAAAGGAGTATAGACCTTATGGACATAACGAGGTAATATCCGCTCGTTTATAAAGCAAAGCATCCTTCGCAAGGCTTTTAAACAAATATCAAGGCATATATTAGCGAGTACTTTGACAAAAAAAACTAGACTAATCCAGCCACCGATCGATAGAATACCCGTACCATAATAAAAGACCGCCAAACCTTTGGTCTCCTTTTTAGCCTCTTGAAATAGTGCATGCCTGTCCAGCACCGCACCCTGTAATACAAGCCTTGGGGAAAACATCAAAGCCCCTACCAGGAAGGAAAAAAGAGACAAAAATATAATAATGTATGTATAAACACTTATGCTTGTCAACATGACCATAAGGCTCAAATGATAGAGCGAGATAGAAACCAGATTAATCCCGAGGCAAAGCCCTATAGGCGCAAAGAAATCGCCATAAACCAATCTGACAAAATAAAAGCTGAAATAGGCCAGTAGACCTAAAATTACGAAGATCAGGATATCCATAAAAGTCACTCCATCCTTCGCGCCCACACCGTCATCCTGCCAGCTTGGCCAAAAAGACTTAAAACATAGGCAAATGGATACAGCATCAGATTACCGGCAACCCCTATGTTGGGAAAATTTACAAGGTAGCTTGCCAGCCTGGACCGGGGCATTTTATCTTGCAGGCAATACCCTAAGCTCACAACCAAGTTTGTTAAAATTCGCTGGTCAAACACCTTTTCCCTCCGCCATCCCGTCTTGGCCAAAAGCATTTCAAGGGTCCGGGGGGTATAGTGGTAAAGATGGGTCGGCACTTGTAGTGCGTACCAGGCATCTTTGAACATACGAAATTCCAGAGCAGCGGCATTCGGTACGGAAATAGCCAACCACCCACCGGGCTTGACCCACCGGCGTAATTTCTTCAAGGCGAGCAGCGGATTATGCAGATGCTCCAAGACCATCCATCCAACAACAAGATCATATAAATAATCGGGCTCTGGAGCTCCCTCAATGCTTCCCATGTATACTGGATATCCCAATAAACGCGCGGAATTGGCTGCATCTTCGGAGGGTTCGATACCTTCCACTTCCCAACCCTGGCAGGCCATCCTGTGAAGAAACGCACCGGAGGCGCAGCCAACCTCGAGCATTCGTCCCGGCGGTAAAGGTGGCAGACACTGTGTATTAAATTGAAAAACTCTTTTTAAAAGACGTTTCCATGGCGGTAGCGGTCCATCTGACAACTTGGTATGGTCAACACGGGTGCCATGATAAGGACCGTAATCATCTGGATAATAGTAACCGATGGTTCTCGGTGTTGGCCGAGGGTTTGTACGCATCAGTCCACAAGTACGGCACTTGACCACTGTGAATTCACCTGGCAGATTATGGAGCCGATCCCGGCCAACCAGAATAGTCTCATCTTCCGGTGGACAACCGAGAGGACACTTCATATTTTCTAATAGGACTTCAGGCGGCATCACTTCTCATTTCCCGCGACAAATAGCCCTCTCTTAGGTAACTGAAATTTCACCGTTTTTAAAATTTCAACTAGCTGTTTTTATTGAATAAAATTAATTGCTTCTCTCTTGGGAAAGGTTTTTCTGGTATGGAATCTAAACATCGCAATGCCGCATTTTGGGCAACCTATTGAAATAGCTATAAATTATGAAAAATACTTATGATCTGCCTTTCCCAAAAACTGTAGAAAAACAGTGAAACTTCAGTTAGGTAAAACAGAATATTTTTGAAAATAGTGAAAGAAATATTCATAATCTCTCCTTTCTTATACCTCTTAAGTCGGGCGAAAGCTCAGAAACCTTTTTAGCAGCCTGCGTTCTTCGGGTGCTAACAACCAGAACCATGTCACCGCAATAAAAACTATCAGCGTTCCAATAAGAAACATTCCCTTGATAAACAGACCCACTGTATATCCTGCCATAATAATAATACTGACAGCTATGATAACTCTCAAAAGACTACTCAGGATGAGAGCTTTTGTATTGGGTAAAAGCCACTGCGCCATAGCAAATAATATTAAGGTATCAATGCCCACCCTTGCCACCCAGGCAATGGCCGCGCCTTTTATACCATAAGCACCAAGCAGCCACCATAATATCAAAAGGTAAATTGGCAGTTCGACAAGATGCATTTTAGCAGTAAGATCCGGACGTCCTGCGCCCTGGACCAACGCAGATGGGACCTTTGCCAGGCTGTTAACAAACACTCCAACGGCCAGCCATTGCAGTACAAAGGCGCTGTTGTCGGCAAACTCCGCGCCCAGCCACTGGGACAGACCTTCATGGGCCATGGTGACAATGATAAGAGTCAGCGGAAACAGCACAATAAAGATATAGTTTATCCCCCGGCCAAACAGACGGGCGGTACGAGCTCGATCCTGGGCCAGAGTGGTAGAAAAGGCCGGAAACAATACGCCGACTAACGCACCTGAAATAAGCCCGAGTTTTGTCACTACCTCATAAGGCGTGGTGTAATAAGCAACTGCGGTAACGGAGATAAGAGCGCCAATAAAAAATCTGTCCATATAAACCATGACCGGCCCAACAATATTGGTGACCGTCATCCAGCTCCCAAAGCTGATCAGCGGCCGCACCATGTTTCGTTGCGGTCTGATGTTGTGACGCAACGCGGGGACCTGACGCAGGCATAGCGCTAAAAACACCCCGCATGTCAAAATTCTCACCGCAACCAGCACAGCTACCACAGGAAACAGACTGTTCGAGAAAGGCAGTACGATAAGTGGCCCCAGGAATGTAAATATCCCCAGGGGAATACGCACTATGTTTGTCAGGTCGAATCGTTGATGCGCTTCGAGTACACCGCGCAAACCAATAGCGCTGATCACAACAGGAATGGACAAAGAAAGCAAATAGAAGGCATTCAGGGTTTCCCCTTGCAGTGCTTGGGGAATCTTCAAAATATTATAAACCAGCCAGGGAGAAATGCTTGCCGCCACCAGTGCTCCGATAATACCGAGCATTCCCATTAGCGCCAGCGCTGTCCAGATAAGTCTGGGTATATCCTCTGCTTGTTCCGCACCCAACTTCTCTGCCACCAGCTTTGTCAGCGCTCGGCCCAGTCCCAGATCAAACAGGCTAAAATAACCGACAACCGCCCACGCGAGTGTCAATACTCCAAAGCGAGCTGTACCCAGACCTTTAATTAGCAAAGGAATAGCAAAAAGCGCGACTAATAGAGGAGCGCCATGACCGACTAGGTTCCAGATTGTATTTCGCGCAAGGAGACGCCCGCCGGTCATGCTGCTGCTTGCGCTGTTCGGCGCGGCATTAACCAAAACATGATCTGCCATTACAATTTTTCACGTTTATTCTTGTTTGGTTTTGTCAAGAATGCGGGACGTAAGAATGGGGAACGTCCATAAATAAGTAAATAACTTGTTAGAGGGGAGCAGGTAATAATTATGTTTCTTAGCAATCTTTTCTCCTCTGTTGACAGCATATCCCACTCCTGGGTTTTGGGTTTTGAATATTGATTCAGATGAATGGATTTATAATTGTAAGTTTATTCTCAAGATTAAAACCATCCCGCATATCTTCCGATATTAAATAATAAGGGTCTTTCTCATATTTGCAGAAAGTAAGGAGGGGTTGCTGAGCTGAGACCTTTGTCATATTAATGGGTTAGCACAACTCCATTATGATAAGGAGATCTCAACTATGTCCAGCTCCCCCTCACCACGGCCATTATATAACTTTAATCGGTGGGTTATCAAGGGCATTAAACTGAGTAGTGATGTAGCTGTGATTAAGATTCGTCATGACAAACGATATCTCCATCGATGTCCTTTTTGTGGGCAAAAAATGGGAGAAAATAGGCGTTTGTGGCAAGTTGCTAAAGACCTGCCTCTTGGAACAGCTCGTCTGGTCGAGATCATCTATGAGGCCATTCAGGGATATTGCAACAATTGCCAGAATTGTACGTAGAGCTTGTGGCTATCGTGACCTCGATTATCTCTTCCTGAAAATCCGTCAGGAATGTAATCCTGTTCTGCAAATATGAGAAAAAGCTCAAAAAATCAGGGTTGTTTTTGGAGACTGGAAGGATTAAGGCTCGGTAATTGGAAAATGTCTGACTGGGAAAATCTGATGTCGGCAGATGTGCCGGCGAATGTATACGCCTGGAGGAAAAGGGTTTGAGCAATCAACACGATGAGAAAAATATCCAGTATATGCCTGTCCAGATGATGCCCATGGCACCGGATGACGATGAAATCGATCTGCTGGAATTATGGCGTACCCTGATGCTGAAAAAATGGCTCGTCCTGGGGATTACGCTGGCTTGCCTTCTGGCCGGAACGGGGTATGCGTTTTTGGCAAAGCCGGTGTATAAAACCAAAGCATATTTTTTGCCGCCGAGTGTTGCGGATGTTGGGGAATTGAACATTATAAGCGGCAGCAGTGCTCAGTATACGCCGGCAATCGTCTACCAGATGTTTCTGCAAAATCTCTGTTCCCGGGAGTTGCGCAGGAAATTTTTTACTAAGAAAGGTATCTTCCCTGTGTTGACGGATGGCGATAAGGATGCTGTCGTGAACCAGGTTTTTGAAAAGAAATTTAATGAAAAGCTTGTGTTACAAAAGGAGGATAACAAGAGAGACAAAAATACATCGTTTTACTCCCTAAGTTTTGAATGGAAGGACGCATCCCGTGTTGCTGACTGGACAAATATGTTCGTCTCCATGGTTGTGGACTACACCCGAAATACGTTGATCAACGACATGCTAACTCTCAAAAAAAATCAAATCAAATATTTTGAGCAATGCATTGCAAGTAAAAGAAAAACAGGACGAAGCCTGAGAGAAGATCAGATACTGCGTTTCAAAGAAGCCTTGGGTATTGCCAGAGAGCTTGGGATTACCGCTGACAGGCTTTCAGACGGCGATATACGATCTGTGGACAAAAAAATTAACAACAACACTCTGGATAAAATGGCTAAGCGTGATGTGCGGCCTATTGCTATTTATGATATTGGTCGATTATATTTGCAGGGGAGCAAGGCCCTGAGTGCACAGATCAAGGCTTTTCAAAATCGTAAGTTAGATGATCCTTTTATTCCCGGTCTTTGCGAACTGCAGGAAAAATTGGATACCATTAAAATGGCAACCATTTCTCAGGATCATATTCAGGTGGCCAAAATTGACCAACCAGCCCAGGTACCTGACAAACCCATCAAGCCTAAAAAGAGACTTATTATCGCCCTTGCCGGAGTGGTTGGACTTTTTATGGGAATCTTTGCAGCCTTTTTCATGTGTTTTGTGCAAAAAATGCAGAAGAAAGAACTGTAGGGATTTTGCGGGACATTATTGCAAAATTGCGTTATTGACTAGGTTGAATAAGTGCGATAATGGTATGAGCAAATAGCTGATTGGCAGGAAGTGGTATGCCGAGGCAGGCTAGGCTTGATGCTCTATCGTGTTTTTCATGATCAGAAAGAATATACGTAACTTCTCAATAAATCTGGGCGGAATCATGGTATTTCTATTTTTACCGCTTCCCTATGAAACTTCCATAAGTTTTTTAACTGATACCTCCATCCGTTGAAAAAAAAGCGGGACACAGTGGCTTGAATAGATTATGATTGATTTATGGCTACAGATCGTCTTACTAAAATCCCGAATATCCCCAATGTCTCTGAAGCTCTGAAGAGGAGTTCTCGCCTCTTGTTGCCGAGTTACTCGATATTTGTTGTCTTCAACAAGAGCTGATCCTGTCACTGCAGGAACAAATTCAAATCCTAAGAGACGAAATCGCCATACTAAAAAATCAGAAACCCAAGCCCAAAATTAAACCATCCAACCTCGAAAATCGCCCTGATAAAAAGAAGTGCGAAGTGCGAAGTGCGAATTGCGTGCGAATTGCGCGAATTGCGGGACGTCATTGACTATGTTGAATAAGTGCGA
>DFBI01000157.1:0-2367 GCA_002367335.1 Syntrophaceae bacterium UBA3084
CCCGATTTATCGGGACTGACAACGGACTTTTGACTTTTCACCCTTAGTTGTCGCCAATAGGTCATGATAGTTCATTTGTGTCCATTCGTGGCTGAATAGTTACGAATTATCCTTGATTCACAAGGATTGATGATCTAAGATAGCCTAAAATCTTTGATAAGAGAGCAAGTAATGGATAATCTAATTAGAATACTACGTTCTTTCAGTGAAGGGGAAGAGGATAAGGCATTTACTGAGAATTTTGTAGATATTCTCAAGGGTAAGGTGATGACCGATGTTCAGAGGATGTATGAACGTGGGCTCACATTTAGAGATAATAAGGTTGTTTTTCCACCTCCGTGGGAGTCTATCTATGCAAGCTTAAAAGAGATCGGATTTTTTAAACGCTTTATCCCTGTTAATTTTGGAGGGAACAGGACAAATGAAGAAAATATCTATTTCATAATGGAACTTTTAGGATACACATGCCCAAGCCTCGGGATCATATTTGTGGCTCATAGTCGGGCGATAGATCTTATTCTTGCTGGAAAAGATGAGGCGCAGAAGAAAAAATTTATTTCGAGATTAAGGGATGGAGATTTTGGAGCAATTGCTATGACAGAGGAAAGGGCAGGCTCTGATGCAACTGCTATTGAGTTTTCTGCAACAAAAGAGGGGGATTATTATATCTTTAATGGTGAAAAAACCTTTGTATCTAATGCAGGCCTTGCCAGCATTTACACAATTCTTGTTAATACACGAGGAAAGAAAGGTGGCAGATCCCTAAGCGTGTTCGTGGTCGAGGATAAAGCAGAGGGATTCCGCTTGGGGGTTTTATCTGAAAAGGATGGGTTCAAGATTCTTCCTACGGGAAAGCTTATCTATAAGAACTGCCTTGTACCAAAAGAAAATTTGGTTGGAGATGAAGGCAGGGGTCTGTTGTTGGCGCTTGATGCAATAGATAAAGGCAGGATATTACTTGCAGGTGTGGCTTGCGGTCTTGGATACCGGATATTTGATGAGGTATTTAAGTATTCCCGTAAAAGGATCCAATTCGATCACCCTCTCACCACGAGTCAGGATATCAGCTTTAAGATGTCTGATATGCACACTCAGATTAACGCTGCACGGGGATTATGCTTTCACGCCTTGAAACAGATCAACAGCCCATGTTACAGGAGCGCTTCGTCTCAGGCAAAACTTTTTGCCACACAAATGGTGACTTCTGTAGCCCAATTAGGGCTAATGATCATGGGTGGCAGGGCCTACTTCAAAAACAATATCATTAGTCTTTTAAGTGCTGATGCAAGGGGAATGGAGTACCTGGAAGGGACTTCAAGTATGCAGAAGATGATTATTTCAAGAGAGCTTTTTAAAAGCTATACTTGAGGATAAAAAGTCGTTCTATTTTACCTTCACGAGCGATAATTTTTTCCTTTTTACTTCAAGCCCATTTTTTCTATTACCATTTTCTAACGATTGACCTAATAAATTTTAGTTGATATACAATAATTTCTTTGAATTTTTGGATTAAAAAACAATAATTTTTCATGAAATGATGTAATTATATTGTCTATACAAGCATTAAAAGGGTCTTTAGCAGGTAAAGAGATTATAATAACTTTTGGGTGTACGCCTCATATTACGTTACAAACTCGGAAAAATGACGGTTAACAAAGAATGCCCAGAACTGCTCCCAGCGATTGCTTAAAATGAGAGATCGAAGTGTAAGAACAGTCTGGCCGCCATTAATGGTCCATCGCATGCCTGACTTCTTCATTCGAGCACCGATGAGATTCTTACAGGCAGCTTCAACAACACCACTTCCAATAGGGAGCTTGTTCTGTTGCAATTCAAAATAGTTCATTTTTCTTCTGTTGCGCTGGAGGTACTTGAGTTCTGTTTCAATTTCCGGGTTCTCTTTCGCTTTGCTCCGTCTGTATCGAACGGCCCGAATGACCTTGGAAGCGCCATTGGGATCTTCTTTTAGAATGGTCCGGTGTTTTTTATACCAGGCCTTTGCATTTGATGAATCTCTAAAGAGCAGCTCGGACAGCTTTGAAAGATGCTCGCAGACGTGGAAGAAATCAACCACATGAATCGCATTGGGGTATTTTTTACGAAAAAATAACCATAAATCACGGGCGCCGTCCGCTATACATACAGTGTATTTAAATTGGTGTTTCTTGGTTATGGCTTCCACTTCTTTTTCAAGAAGGCGTTTGACCTGGATTTTTCCTTTCTCAGGCATACGACCGATATACACAGTATCCAATCTGTTGCCTTCGGCATCGTATGTGCTTACAGTAGCTGCTGTGGCCTGTCTCCACCCCTCCTTTCTGATCAGAACGGATGTGGAGTCCATGCTCATGGCCAAGGTCACGGCCT
>DFBI01000157.1:2445-3059 GCA_002367335.1 Syntrophaceae bacterium UBA3084
CCATTTCTTACAATGTTTAACAAATTCTCCAAGAGTCATAGAGGCCAGACTGTAACAGATGTACTCAGCAGCAGCAAAGCTTACATAGTCATTTATGAACTTGAGCTTTACTTCAAGGGGGCAGATGCTGCGATTTGCATTGTTACTCTGGTAAATCCCTCGTTTGAGGGAAATTTCACCTAACAGGGTTAAATAGCTGCCCAGAGCAAGGAATTTACGATAGTGTTTCTGACCGTCATGGATAATGGCCTTATCGCGTTCGTCGTTTTGTGAAAACAACTCACTCAACCCAGACGCTCCGGATTTGCCGAGAGTCTCAATGAATTGCTTCTCAACATATTGGATCCGTGCACCGTCAAATGGGTACTTGGCAATGGAACTGAGTTGTTCCACTACGCCAGCGCGAACAGCCGAAATTATTGCAGATGAGACGCCCTTTGTTTCCATATGTGACAAAGTATAGTATATTTGTCACATAATGTCAAGTTAAAAATACTAATAACCCTATTTTACAAACAATTATCACGTAATATGAGGCGTACACCCTGTCGAAATGCGGCGACGATGAGATAGAAGCTATCAAGTTCGCTTTGGCAAACAAAAAATATTTGGCC
>DFBI01000020.1 GCA_002367335.1 Syntrophaceae bacterium UBA3084
CTTTTGAAGTTCCATATTTTACTTTTCCCTTTCATTTTTCCGTCATTATCACCCTGATAAAAAATGTATAATATCATAAATCTAACACGATGACAAAATTACTTTGCAACACATATGATATTTTCTACAGAAGACATAACCATTTTGTGATATAAGATAACCGGTCAAAGTCGAATACGACGGTTTCGCAAAAAGTCCAAAAAACCTCTCCTTTGATGGGAGGGGGTGAGGGTGAAAGCAACGCTATTCCAAGTAGTTACATCCCCCTCCCCTTAATCCCCTTCCGCCAGGGGAGGGAAAACCTGACTTTGTACGAGAACATCAAGGTTAGAAATGAAATCTATCGAATTGGATGTTAAAACCAGTAATGTAGCGGATTTGATTGTCAGATCCAACAAAATTGTGGTGTTCACGGGAGCCGGGGTCAGCACGGAATCCGGAATCCCGGATTTTCGCAGTCCCGGGGGGATCTGGTCTAAATTTGATCCCGAGGATTTTACTATACAAAAGTTTGTAAGTGATCCTGAATCACGGAGGAAACAATGGAAATTTCTCATCAATGGCGGGCTTTTTACCAATGCCGAACCGAACCAGGCCCATCTGGCCGTTGCCGAATTAGAAAAGCTGGGTAAACTTGACAGTGTTATTACTCAGAACATAGACAACCTTCACCAAAAGGCAGGCAACTCTCCCGAAAAAATTTTTGAATTGCATGGTAACATGAATTGGGTCAAATGCCTGAACTGCAATAAGAGATATCCTATGGAACACATCAGGAAACGATTGCAAAAAGGGGAGGAGATTCCCGATTGTGAAAATTGCAATGGTATGCTGAAACCGGATGTTGTCCTTTTCGGTGAGGCCCTTCCCCAAGACGTTCTGACAAATGCTATCAATCACGCCCGCAATTGTGATATCTTCATCGTTATAGGATCTTCCCTTATCGTTTCTCCGGCATCGTACATACCGGTTTATGCCACAGAAGCGGGGGCAAAGCTCGTCATTATCAATATGACCAGCACCACCTATGACCATATTGCGGCTGAGGTTATCCACGAAAAAGCCGGCATTATCATGCAACGAATCTTGGGAAA
Source organism: Syntrophaceae bacterium UBA3084 (assembly GCA_002367335.1). Lineage (GTDB taxonomy): Bacteria > Desulfobacterota > Syntrophia > Syntrophales > UBA6807 > UBA3084. The sequence goes on from DFBI01000020.1 coordinate 1,095, forward strand.
TGTTAAAACAAAGATTTGATATCGAGAGACTGAAAAATTATGTGTTTGATCCTTTTTTCATATAAATCACATCCGGAATATCCTCTAATCCTTGCATCCAACAGGGATGAGTCCTACGAGAGACCGTCCAGCCCGGCCGCTTTCTGGAAAGAAGCTCCCGATATGCTTGCAGGCAGAGATCTGAAAGAGTGTGGAACATGGCTTGGTATGACGAAAAGCGGAAGAATTGCAACTATCACGAATTTTCGAGAGCCCCATGCTGTAAAAGATGATGCCCCGTCCCGGGGAGAACTGCTTATCAATTATCTTCGAAACCAGGACGAACCAACGAAGTACATTCAAAAAATCAGCAAAAATGTCCATAGATACAATGGATTTAACCTCATTTTCGGATATCTCCCTGATCTCTATTATTTTTCCAACCGGGTTGCTGGTGTTCAAAAAGTATTGCCGGGCTTACATGGATTAAGTAATCATTTACTTGATACTCCCTGGCCGAAGGTAAAGTTGGGGAGGGAAAAGCTCGATAACCTGATTTCCGGCAATAATAACTTTAGCATTGAAGCTGTTTTCGATATCCTGGCTGATACTTTACATCCTGATGACACGTTTCTACCGGATACGGGTGTGGGAATTGAGCGGGAGAGGCTCCTTTCTCCAATGTTCGTAAGAAGCTCCGACTATGGCACACGCTCTTCAACTGTAATATTGGTTGATAAAAATTATCATGTTACATTTGTCGAAAAGATCTTTAATGGCAACCCGGATCAATACGAAGAAAAAAGATTTGAATTTACAATTGAAAACAGACAATCAATATGACCGGTGTGAAAAGGACTGATCTACAACAAACACTCCGGCAAGATGAGAGAGGATGGGAATTATCTTTTTAGAGTCTTTATCCTCAACAACTGCGTTTTTTGCGCGGATGTTAGTGGCAGCAGTGAAATGTTAACAGCTAAAAGGATTAAGGGATTAGGGATTAATCCTGTAATTCCCCTAATCAGGGAATTTGAGCTTTAAATCCTTTAGCCTTTTGCCTTTAACCTCGCGGCTTTGCCGCCTTAGGATACCCTGCGTACCGAAACATGTCAAAACATGATTATCCTGATTTCCCGAGAGTTGGTGTGGGAGCGATTGTAATTAAAGATGGCAAAGTATTGCTCGTCAAACGTGGCATACCGCCTGGTAAAGGTTTATGGGCAATCCCGGGTGGTCATATAGAATTGGGGGAAATTCTTCAGGAAACGGCGGAGCGTGAGATTCTGGAAGAAACAGGAGTTGTCGTCAAGGCCCGGGGCCCGGTTTACACTTTTGATCTTATCGAACGGGATAATCTTGGCAAAATCCGTTTTCATTATATTGTCGTCGACCTGATGGCGGAATATGTCAGTGGTGAACCTCACGGTGCCGACGACGCACTGGAAGCCTGCTGGCTTTCATGGGAAGAAATCAAAAAACTTTCCGTAACCCGGAGCACAATAAATCTTCTCAAGCATATACGGTTTAATTGTTAATTCATAAAAGCTATAGAATACGATTAGTTATAATGCTTTCACCCCGATGGGACTTGACACGACGGGGCAGTGACTGTTAATATTCAAACTCGTTGTGGTAAAATTAAATACAGGCAGGAAACGAC
>DFBI01000038.1 GCA_002367335.1 Syntrophaceae bacterium UBA3084
AGACAGCATTGCCATATTGCCGGTTACCCGGCGCAATGCGGATTTTGCGGAAGAATATGCCTGTCCCATTTTTCGTCCTCTCTTAAGTTTCCGTCACGTTTAGCGACTATTAACCTTTAGCCCTTAGCCTTTAGCCTTTAGCCTTTAGCCTTTAGCCTTTAGCCTTTAGCCTTTAGCCTTTAGCCTATAGCCTATTTACCTGAGTAGTTACAACAAAAGGTTCATGGTGACAGGCAGCGAATCTGCCTGGGCAGATTCGCCGCCTGGTGATGAGCCGTTATTTAAGATTCGTGTATTTTAACGCCTTCCTGCCCACATCTTCTCCTACCTGTTTGACCCACCAGTCAACTACAGGTCTGGTCGCTGTTCTAAAGGCCGCTATTTCCTTTTTAGTAGGATAAATCGCTTTCATGCCTTTCTTTGCATAGAAAGGCATCAATATGGTATCAATCTGCTCATCGCATAAAATGCTTCCTTTCTTAGCAATATATTTACTTTCCCAATCCTTAGCCACATCCATTAATACCTTTCTAACGTCCGCAGGCCAACTGTTCCACTTATCAGATAATGCATATACCGGCGCCGTCAAATTCGAAACGGGCAGCACCAGCATATATTTACAAAATTCCTCAACCCCTCTTCCTTGAGCAGTCCAGGGGTTCATCACGACTCCATCGACGACTCCACGCTGCAATGCCTGAGGCACCTCTGCAGACGGCATGGTCACGGGAGAACCACCCAATGCCTGGATAACTTTAGCCTGAACCTTACCGGCAACCCTGATCTTTAACCCTTTCATATCTGCAGGCTTTCGTACTAATTTGTTTCTGGTCCATATAAATTCTGAAATTGTTCCACCCGTCGCAAGTTGGAACAAATTCTTTTTCTTGAGAACTTCATTCTGCAACTTGTAAAGTGGTGTGCCGACCTTCAGCCTATCAAACGATTCACTGACATTGTTCCACACGGGTAAGCATTGCACACCCAAAACAGGATAAGAACCCAGAAGATAAGCGGTAACGTGATAAATCAAGTCTGCCGTGCCTGCCTGCAACCCCGGCACAAGCGCTTTTGCTTTCAGCAGTGTTCCTCCCCAATACATATCAATACGGACAATTCCCTTGCCACGCTTGTTAACCATGTCAACAAACAGTTTGCCACCCTCATAAGTATAAGGATAATTCACGGGAAAATATGTGGCCATGGTCAACTTCATCTCTTTATGTTTCTGTGCTCCGTAACTCACCGCCGGCATAATCACAAACGCCACAAGTACGGCAAGAAACAATACTGAAAATCTACCGGGTTTTTTTGAAATACATTCTGTCATCATTTTTCCTCCTATTTTTTTGTTCAGGTTAAAAAATCAATAGAATCAAGTACTTCACCTTAGACCACCAGGAACAGGACAACACAAGTCCACAAGTTTATCCTTTATTCTCACCTCCTCCCATACCATTATAAGGTGGTAAAGCCATCAAGACAAAAACGCTCAACAGCCAAATTCCCCGATTAAAGCCTTTATTCACAACAACTGTGTTTTTTGCGCAGATGTTGGTATCAGGCGGTAAAAAACAAGATACAAGATTCAATGACCAAGGAGAAACCTTTAACTTTTTATCTTGAACCTTTTACCTTTGTAGTATTAGGGCAATTTACAGCAATGCCTCCGGTTTAGCCTGCGGGCTTTTCTTCCATTTCTTCCACCTTACAGGTTAAGTTTTATTGTCACATATGCTTCATTTTTAGCTAATATCATGCGATGCGATAATTGACAATCAATTATTTACAACAAAATTCCCTCCTGAATTCTGAGATTTGCAAGGGCGATATCTATCAGGATCGAATCGGTTGGTTCAAATCTGAGATTCAAGACTACAGGAATTTTGCTTCCCATAAGCGCGCCGGCAGTTCCGGCCCCTCCCAGAAAGGTAAAAACTTCAACTGTGGAAAAGCCTGATTCTATATCATGAAGGAGATATATGTCGACCTTGCCCGACACGGAACTGTTCAGCCCCTTGCGCCTGGCCCTTTCAAATGAAGACGCGCAATCTACATCCAGAGGACCATCAATAATCGCATCCAGCTGCCCCCGCTCCGACATTTTGGACAGGATGGCGGCATCAAGAGATGACTGCGCATTCAGATTAATCATTTCCACAAGGGACAATGCCGCTATTTTCGGTTTTTCTATCCCTATAACATTGGCAAGAGAAATCGCATTCGTCAGAATATTTACCTTCTGCTTTAAATCAGGAAACTCCTGTATATAGGTATCGGTAAAAAAACTTACACGATTTTCAGATGGCAGTTCAAATAGTGATGAATAACTTAAATCACCCACTTCAGCTATACCACTCTTCTCATCAGTAACAGCATCAAGAAACTCCCGGATGTTTGCATCCCCCTGAAAGATCATATCCGCTTCCCCTCGATCAGTGATCTCTATGGATTTTTTTAATGCCTGTAAGGGATCATATTCATTTATGATTCGGCATCCTTCCGTATTCAGACCCAAAGCGAAAAGGCTTTTTTCAATCAGATTCCGGTTACCAACCAATACAGGCGCAATGAGACCCGATGCTCTTGCATCATTGACAGCAGTCAAGACCCGCTTGCTTTGGGGATTCGGAGTAACCATTATCCGTCTCTCTCCTTTTTGGGCTTCAGCCAGGATCTCACTAAAACTATGCATCATTACCAGTTGCCTCCTCTTCTCGCGCAATCAAGACCCCCAGAGCTATATCCGTAACAATGGTGTTATGCTTATCGGCACGAGATGGGACGACTGTCGGGATGCCGGCGCCTGTAATTATCCCATGCCTCTCCCATCCAGAAAAATAGTCCTCCGCAGATAAGCTGTCAATCTTGGAAAATATATTACCAAATTCAACATTATGGACCAGAAAAATATCAGGAATCAGAAAAAAATCGATTTTATCAGATTCTTCTAAAAACCCGTCTCTTCCAAAAAGGAAATCCGAAATGCTTAATCCATCCTCAATACTACA
>DFBI01000117.1 GCA_002367335.1 Syntrophaceae bacterium UBA3084
GGTGTGCTCATAGAGGAGTTGCTCGACAAGAACGTGCCGTTACTTATAATTGACCCGCACGGCGAGTATCTCTCACTGAAGTACGAGAACCGGAGTGAAGAAGAGCGGAGACAGATGGACAAATTCGGCATCACTCCAAAAGGGTACGCCTCGCAAGTTGTTGTTTATACGCCGTCCAATTTCTCGATAAATCCCGATGCCGACAAGTTGTTCCGCATAGACGGCATAAATTTGAGCGTAAACGAATTATACGATTTCTTTACTCTGTCTGATGCGCAATTGGGCGTTTTATACCAGTGTATAAACGAAATCAAAACGCAAAAGGAGTTCTATACGGTTGACAACATCATTAAAGGGGTTGCAGAGAGCAAAAGCACTACTAAATGGCGGATTATTCATTTCCTGGAACGAATCCGGGAGACGGGCATACTGTCCGACAGCCCGACACGGATAGAAGAACTCGTCAAAGTGGGCAAGGTGTCCATAATAGATATGAAAGGTGCCGATCCGAAATTGCAGCAGTTGATTGTTTACCGGCTCTGCAAAGAGGTATTTGAAGGCAGGAAGATGGGTAAGATTCCCCCGTTTCTGCTTGTCATCGAAGAGGCGCACAACTTCTGTCCCGAACGGGGATTTGGACAGGCGGTCAGCTCCAATATTCTGCGGACCATCGCTTCGGAGGGCAGGAAGTTCGGGCTGGGGCTGCTGGTCATCTCACAAAGACCCGCGCGCGTGGATAAGAACGTTATCTCGCAGTGCAATACGCAGATAATCCTGAAGGTAACGAATCCAAACGACATCAAGGCGTTGAGCAGAGGTCTGGAGTTCATGAGCAGCGAGATGGAGGAGGAGATCAAAAGAATACCTCAGGGTGTTGCTTTACTATCGAGCCCGAGCATAGAGATGCCCATAATGGTTGACGTACGAGTGCGAAGAAGTGAACATGGCGGTAGAGCTGCGGAAACGAAGGGAGGAGCAGAGAAAAAAGAGGTGGTGTCGAAAACGGCCGAAAGGAATACAGAGGAACAAGACGAGAAGAAAAGCATGCTTTCGCGGTTGCTGTTTGAATGAATGTGGACAAAGGGGGTGACAGAGTACAAAGGCACTTAAAAGAGTGGAGGTGTTTCCCACAGTTATTTTAACCGATCTTTATAGAAACACGACTAAGATTTTACCTGTTTTGCTGGATACCACCCTGCCGGACGTACCTCAAACTTCCAAGCATCCTTGAAAGGATATGAGCGTTTTATCCCCTCTTGCTGGCTTATCTTTCCTGTCTGTCCATCTTTCCAATCTTTTCTATCCATCGTGCCAAAGACAAAATACTCATTACCAACAATATCCGGTTCATACTGTTCACAGATGGCAGCGAGGAGACCTTCTAACTCTGCCTGTTTGACAATAATCAAATCACAGTTGGTACAATACCGGCAAATCTTGTTGAGCGATAATAAAAATTTCGGGTCAATGTGGATAAGTAGGCAATGCTTTCTGATCTTCGTTTTTCCGTCACATTTCGGACAGCGGGTAAACGCCGTATCCTCATAAGGATTCAGGAAAAAATAATGCCGTGCTCTTTTTAGCGCCTTTTTGATCTTATCTCGTTTCGCTTTCTCAGACATCTGCGGATACCCTCCAATAAGTTAGCAAGTTCCTCGCTTGCTCTGCTCTTATCTAAAACATCAAATTGAATTGCTTTTTATCTTCTTATGATTTTCCCCTACTTGATTGTGTATAACGTTTCGAGCATATCGGAAGTTGCCCGAAGGGCAAGGGCGTTAGCCCGTAGCGTATATGCGGTGTTATATGTAGTGTCGCCACATTGTTCATTCAATTTTCTATCACCTCATATAGACTTTGTTTGAATTGGTTTTCATCTGTATTGTTATAAAAGGGCACACCAACAAGCCTGTATTTTTGCGTCTCCCTATGAGTTATAAAATCTAATGTTTTGCCTTTGTACTTTTCAGTTATTTCTTTCAAGAACTCCTGCTTCCACTTATCATGTTCTTTCAGGTGTTTACCCTTTGGTTCAATGAATATCTGATACGTGAGTATATCTCCATTTATCTCCTTAAGGAAAAGAACAAAATCAGGCTCAAATGCTTGACCATCGGAGAAACTATGAATTTTGAAGAATCTTTCATTACGGATAAGATATATCTCGTCATAATTCTCTTTTAATGTGTCCATCTGGCGGTCTAACATCCTGACAAATGCCTTTTCCTCGCTGGTGCCATAATTTGCATTAAAAACATACCACCCCTTACCAGATACAAACTGCTCATCCCCGTTTTCTCTTTCACTATCTTTAAGCAGTTTCAGCTTCGTAGTATGAAAAACGGAGGAAATATTATTCGGCTTAAAGTCTGTCACCTTGTATTCTGTAATATTTTTACGGACTTCCGTTTCAACCTGATCGAGCAAGCCTGTCAAAGCATCAAGTTGTGCTTTGTTGGACAGGTTGTAAATTTCTGCTGAATCGCCCTGAAATGTAATTTCGAGCCCGCCTAAATAGTCATCTGCATCTACAAACTGCCGTATTGATTTGATGTGCGGGAAATAATGCTTCAAAGACTTGAAAGTATAAAACGGATTCTTTGAAATCGCATTGTGTGTAATATGGCGGGGAATGTCTTTAACTTTTATATCCTTTCGACTTGATTCAGCAACGGCTTCAACATTCCCGTTTTCGGTGAGCAACGCACCTGTAATTCCACGACCACTTGCAATCCTGTGAACATAATCTCTTTTTCTTACGCCAAGATCGGCAAATGACTTAACATATTCATAATTGTTTTTTACCCGCTCGTTGATATAGATCAGAGCGTATTTATAAAAATCCGTCTCCCTGAAAGACTCCTTCAGTTTCAGTTCTTTCTCAATTTCACGTTCATCCAGCATCCCTTCTTCAATCAACGCTGTACGGAGTTCTGAGATATAACGGGAATCATTGATGCTGTGATAATGAAGTTCTTCCAACACCCTCATTTCATCATTCAGGTCATTATCAAATTTTCGGACGAAACGGTCATTATGTTCTCGGGTGATGAAAGGAAAATATCGCGCCCCACGCCCTATAAGCTGCGCTTCTGATAAAGTCGTTGTCCCTGGTTGTCCACCTTTGGAATCACGGGTCGTATAGCAGCGGACAATATCAAACAGATTCAGAACATCCCATCCTTCATTCAATTTCTGCACTGCGAATATCGCCCGTATTCGATTATCCATATCCTCAAGCGAATTAAGGAGAATCTGCTGATTTTCCTTTTCTTTTTCTTCATTGACCGAAATACACCGGCTTTCTTCAAATTCCCTGCGCAGCCTTTCCGCCAGTTGTTTAGAGCTAATATTATTTCCATCAAAAAAAACAAAAGCCCGTTTAACCAAAGGAATATCTGATTTGTCACGAATCCTCTCAATGTCATCATCCGAAAGACTGCCAATCAACTTATGAAAATTCGCTTTATTTTCCTGTGATTGAGCAATGGTTTTCTGTGCTTTGAACAAAATGACCGGCTTCAGGTTAATCCGATGTTTAGCCGCTACCTCCTGTTTGTATTGGCTTAAAATAAGCGCCTGAAGAATACGGTCTTTCTCTTCAAAATCAGCCTGCACGATATAAACATCTTTGGAATAGCCATCATTGCGGAATTGTCGCAGATCATAACGGTAAATGACTTTACTGCGATATTTTTTAACAATATTTTTATGTGCATATTCTAATGTGGCGGTAAACTCTAAAAGTAGATTATCCTCATTTTGCCTGAATATCCGCTCTACCGTATTTTCCCAGCTTTCAAATAATTTCATCTGTGCTTTAGTCTGAGTGTTGATATGGTGCGCTTCATCGGCAAGCAGCACAATTTTTTTGTCTTTGAAATCTTCATAGGTAACCGCGTTTTCTTTTTCTGTTGTCAGATCGGAATGCAGTTTTTGAATGGTGGTAAAGCAAATATTGATGTCATTATCATTCACACCTTCAAAGTTGACAACCTGTGTTATGTTGACCCGCTTAGTTCCGAAACGGATATTTTCTTTGAAAAGAAACTTTGCAGATAAAGGATTGAGAAAATTATCTCTTGTCTTTTCTATGATATTAGTGGAATTGACAAAAAAGAGGAAATTACGATAACCCTTCTCGTAAAGATAGAGTATAAGCCCTGCCATAATCAGCGTTTTCCCGCTGCCTGTTGCCATATTGAAGAGAAAATGCAAGGGCCAGTCCTTGCCAGGAAATTCACGGTCTAAACAGTGAAAAAAACGGGCAAAGGCTTCTATCTGATAAGGGCGCAGTTCAAATTTCGGATTAAGATTTTCTTTCAGAAAGTCCGGGATTTCTTTTTTTAAGAATCCCATTTTGGATACAGCATCCAGTTCGTCATAGAGGAATTTATCAGCCATTGTAAGCCTCCCCGAAAAATGACTGATTCAATTCCTTGTCTTCCTTGCTTACCTTAAAATCCACATCATCAATTTCTGAAAGATTGACATATAACTGATTTTTGTTTAGAAGCTCTGCCAATAGTTTTTTCTGCTTTTCCAATCCATTTTCAAATCTTCCAATTTCAATAAAGTTAGTAACTGCTTCTTCCGGTATTTCAGGGTTTACATACCAGTTAAGGAATGAGTTTTCGGTGATGTCTTTCCAGATTTTTAATAATTCATCAGAAGTTTTAGCAAATTGAATTTTATCCATAAAGGCTTCGTTGTATTTCATTAGCTCGCAATAGATGAAATTACCGCCACCTTGCCAGTTCAACACGTTGGAAAGACCTGTATCATCACCTTTTATCACATTGTTAAGTCTGGTAATGCTATCATTTTTGCCGTAGTCTAATTGCTCTACTCCTATATATTGCCTCCCCATTTTGTGAGCAACTGCACAAGTTGTTCCTGTTCCTAAATGATAGTCAAGAACAATATCTTCAGGTTTAGTTATCATGGTTATAATTCTATGAATTATTTTTTCGGGTTTTTTCCCTTTCTCTAATTTGACCCCTCCTTCGTTAGAAATTGCCCCGCTTGTCTTTATGTCTTGCCAAAAATCACAGGGATTTTTATATATATTTGAATCTGCAAATATAACCCTGAATCTTGGATCTTTAGCATCTTTATTGAAGTCAGTAAAATAAAAGAATAAAACTCCTTCTTTCGACAATTCTGCCGCAACATCTTGTTTAGGGATTTGGGATTTTGCTTTAACTTTTTTTGCTAAACTTAAAGAACCTGCGGTTTTTATGATTCTATAAGAATTTTCAAACTTCCATTCTTGAATTTTGTCTGAATCAGTAATATCTAATGTTTTAATTTTCTGGTTAAGTGAAACTTTCTTTACATCCTTCAAAATCTCAATAGCTTTATTTACGTCTTCTTCGGTATTTATTTCTTTTTCTTCTAACTCTGATAATTCTTTACGCTGCTCTGAGGAAAAATTTTCTAAAAAAATATTGTTTTCTGTATCCCATACAGGATGTTTGTATTTATCAATCTCAACAAATCCGGAAAAGTTTTCCCTTTTATAAAATAAGATATACTCTTTTAGTTTAGGAAAACGAAGCTTGGCATGACTCATCTTTACTCCTGTGGCTTCACTCATCTTTACAGCTATAGTGTTCACAAAGTTTTCCGTACCAAAAATCTCATCCAATAATACTTTAAGGTAAGCTTGTTCATTATCATCACACTGGACAAAAATAACACCCTCATCACTCAATAGTTCTTTGGCAATTGATAATCTATTTCTCATAAAAGTAAGCCAAGTTGAATGATTGAAGTTGTCATTGTAACCAAACTCATCTTGGCCAGTATTATACGGCGGATCAATATAAATCAACTTCACCTTGCCTCTAAACTGTGTTTTTAGTGTATGCAACGCCAACAGATTATTACCTTTGATAATCAGATTTTCCCGTATTATGCCTTTTTCATCCCGTTTTATTTCCGTTACTTTTTGTTCACCTTCCGGCGTATAGCGTTTCCAGTTAGTCAGTACTTTCGGGTCAAACAGTCGGTCAATCTCATCTTGAGCCAGTATTTCATTAAAGAAAATCTCTTTGCGCTTTTCTTCTTCCTTTGTCTGTCCGCCTTCCAACACGCAGTCCTTATAAGGCCAAACAAGAGAGACTTCGCCTCGCTCACGCATGAATTTTCCATCAATATTCAACCTTATCTTATTGCGGAAACGGGTATATGAATTAGCAAGGAAATTTTTATCAGATATGTACTCAATGAAAGTGTTGATATTAAAAATCCAGTGCCCTTCAATCTCATCAAAGAACTTTTTCTTTATTTCCGGTTCAGAAAGCAACAGCTTTACCAAATCCCGGTCTATCTTCCAGGCACGGTCAATCACCGCCGCCTTGACCAGCTCTCCCTCATCATCCACAAAACGCGAGTCCGTCTTGAGTATCTCAATCAGCTTTCCACTAAATGATTTTGTCATGCTATTTCCCTGTATATTCATCTCCTCTTTTTGAATATCAATATTTTATATTAAGAACAGAGCTAAAGTACAGAATATGAAATTGCCGATCGAGAACAGAAAATATGCAACTGAAATAACCGCAGATGATAACGGAGAACACGTGCGTATCGCGGGTTGGGTACATGAGAAGCGGGATCTCGGCGGTGTCTTTTTCCTTATCGTGCGAGATCGTGAAGGCTTTGCTCAGGTTACACTACACAAGCGAAAAGTAGATAAGGAGCTGTTTGAGCGGGCGAAGAAAGTCCCTCGTGAATCGGTCGTGGCGATAGAAGGGATGGTAAAGGGCGAGCAAAAAGCGCCGAATGGTTATGAGCTCATACCCGAACGGATAGAAGTGTTGAGCGTGGCATCGCACGTTTTACCCTTAGATACCACGGGCAAAGTGGGTGCGGAGTTGGATACGCGGTTGGACGCGCGATTCATGGACGTGAGAACCGGGAGAACAAAGCATATCTTTATCAT
>DFBI01000145.1 GCA_002367335.1 Syntrophaceae bacterium UBA3084
ATTCGCTTTGTTTCTTTTTCAAGGCGGTCGAGCCTCGCGGAAATCACACCTTGAAGGGTTGACGGAATATGGGCTTCACTAATCGGTCCGGTTAACTTCCATGTACCGTTTTCAGGAATCAGTATCTCCGATTCGATAAGAGAATTGATCACCTCCTCCAGATAAAATGGGTTCCCTTCTACCTTTTCCTGAATTAAGTTTTCCAGAGCGGGGAGAGCACTCTTTGTTTCCAGAAGAGATTCCACCATGGCCCGTGTACCCGAAGGCGAAAGATCGCGGATTATGATTTCCCGGTACAACCCATCCACATCGTTGAACTGATGATCGACCAGTATCTTAAACGGGGGCCTGGAGACGCAGAGAAAGAGAGCAGGATAGCGGACATTTGACAGGGTAAGACGGAGTAGTTCCACAGAAGAAGGATCTGCCCAGTGAAGATCTTCCAGAAAGATAATCGTTGGCGCTCTCCGGGCCATGCCTGAAAAAATCATTTGTATTGCCTCATGCAGCCGGGCCTTCCAGAACTCGGGGCTTACATCTCCTATTTCAGGGTAATTCAGGGCATAAAGATTTCCGATGTATGGGATTAGATCTTCTCTCTTTCCGGGGAGATTTTTGATACTCGATTCTATTTTCTCTCTGACTTTTTCAGCGGAGTCCCCCTCTTCAATCCGAAATACCCGGCTCAGCAAATCAATCAATGGAAAATAAGGAATATTTTGAGAATACGCGTATGCATGCCCCTCCCGCCACTGTATTTCCCGAAGGTTCAGAGTGGCCTTGAACTCCTCAACGAGTCTGCTTTTCCCCATACCCGCATCACCGGAAATCGAAACAATTCCACCCTGCCCTTCTTCGAGTTTTTCAACGGCTTCACCAAGTTGGGACATTTCTGCCTCCCGTCCGATGAGTTCAGCCCTTAGCCCTGATAGGCGATGCATAGTTACGGGGGTTTTCTTTGCAAATAGTACCCTGTAAATTTTGACGGGTTCGGCCTTGCCCTTGACCCGGGTGGGTTCCAGACTTTCAAAAGTGAAATATCCCTCTGACTGACGGCAGGTATCCCGACTAACCAGGATCTGACCGGCCGCGGCCATATTAGTCAGACGTGAGGCAAGATTAATGGCGTTACCTGTCATGCCGTGTTTTCCCTTTTCGATATCCATTTCACCCGTAACCACAAGACCTGTACTGATACCGGTATGCATCGATATGGGCTTTCCTGTCCTCCCCTCAACCTGGGGACTCATGGCTTCCACAAGATCATGTATTTCTCTTGCAGCCATAATTGCCCTCACCGGATCGTCTTCATGCGCGTTTGGAACGCCGAAAAGCGCCATTACGGCGTCGCCGATAAACTTGTCAATGAATCCTCCATATTTGGTTATGACCTGTGCAATTCCTCCGAAAACACGATTCATAAACTCTTTTACTTCTTCAGGATCTAATTTCTCAGACATGGCTGTATATCCGGTCAGATCGGAAAAGAGGACGGTAATTTGCTTCCGTTCACTTTCTATCGAACCGCGTGTGGCATGAGGCTTTTCAGATATGAATTCCGGGGGTTGTAATTCGGGCTTTGGATGTATCTCGTGAATAGCGTGTTGAGGTTCTTTCAGATTCTGGCCACATTCATTGCAAAATTTACTGGCAGGTGGATTCACATTCCCACATACTCGACAGTAAATCTCCAGTTCGTGGCCGCACTCGCGACAAAACCGGGCTCCATCAGGATTATCAAACCGGCACTCCGGGCATTTCATCATTTATGCCCCCTGAAACTCAGACTTATTCTAAACTTCAAAACGTAGTTGGTAATTACTCACGTAGTCAGGCGTCTTTCCCTAACAGTCCTCAACCATTAGCCTGCCACCTGAGTAGTTACATTTTTTGCATTATTTACGGTTGATGCACTCGTAAAAAGTCGAAAAACACCATTTCCCGTCATTCCGGCGGAAGCCGGAATCCAGTCTTTTCAAGTAATTGCAGACCATCTGGACTCCGGTTTTCACCGGAGTGACGACTTTTTACGAGTGCATCACGGTTTGTATGAAACAAGTGCCAGATCGCCATTTTCATACAACAGATATGAATAATGGTTAATCCAGTCGCCAAGAATGGCGAATGTTTTTTCCCTGCCATCAACCACATGGCGCTCAATAACGGGTTGATGACAGTGGCCGAGAATTACGGCGTCAAAACCGTCACTGAATTTTTCCATGGAGAAGATTCTCATCTTGTCGGCAAGGCCTTCAGGTGATCCCTGCAGATGAGTTTTGCTTATTTTTGAACTAATCCTGGCAATTTTCCAGAGAATAGAAGCCGGCAGTTTTTTTTGAGTCCCATAAAATATTTTACTTCTCATGAACCTGCGAAGAAGCAAATAAGAGATATTTTTTGTATCCACTGTATCGCCGTGAGATACAAATATTCTTTTATCATCCAGATTAATCGCAGCCCAGTCAGGAAATACATGAATACCGTAAGGACCGAAAAATTCATCAAGAAAGAAATCATGATTCCCCTCAAATAAATGAATATTTATCCCTTTTTCTTTAAGTTCCAGAAGCCTGCTGGTCATTGCCTGAAATTCCGGATATATATAGCCATTTCTGCAAAACCAGAAATCGAAAAAGTCTCCTACAATAAAAAGGTCGCTCACACTTCCTTTTATAGAATCAAAAAAATTGAGGAGATTGCGATAGCCTGTACTGTTTTCGTATTTCAGGTGTGCGTCAGATAAAAAAATTGCTTTCATAATACCGGTTGCCTGATGCTGGATAACTACTAATACTGCAAAGCCGCAAGGGTTAAAAGTTTTTCCTTGATCCTTTGTCCTTGTACCTTGGACCTCGTTCCTTGCTCCTGTTTGTTTAATGCTGGATAACTATGAGTATTTTTTTACAAGATATTCAGAATTATTGAACATCGTCTCAATCTCTTCATCTGTCATTCCTGCGCCGGCTGCAATTTTACGTGCCATTTGCCTGTCCACAAGGTCATCTGATGAATGACTATCTGTATTCAGTACCAGCCCCACGTTAAACTTCCGGGCCTGACGCAGCACATGTCCGTTTGTCAGGCTATGACCCTTTCGCGCCGAAATCTCTAAAAATATCGAATTTTCTGCGGCAATTCTTGATTCTTCTTCCGAAACCAACCCCGGATGGGCAAGTATATCAATAGGAGATTGAACAGCAGCGAGATTGGTCCCCGGCTTTACCGGTTCTGCAATTGTTTCTCCATGTACGACAATAATCTTCGCACCTAAACTTCTCGCCTCTTTTGACAGTTCAGAGATATGGTCAGGGTGTACATGAGTAAGTTCGACCCCGGGAATCGCTTTAAGAGAAAAAACGGACGATATTTTTTTACAAACTTTGACAATTCTGGGAATAATAAAATCAATATTTGAATGGTCAATATGGTCGGTTATGGCAATTGCGCGGTATCCGTTTACCTCAGCCATCCTTGCCAGTTCTGTCGGAATTAATTCACCATCGCTGAATATTGAATGTGTATGAAGATCAATCATGGCATATCTCCTCAATTTTTTATGAAAATTATTGAATCTGTTTAACAAATTTAGCATTCAAGGTCAACAATGATGAAAAGAATTGAGATACGGTAAAACAATAGTACCTAATATTGCAATATGTTCACATGTATTATATGTTGAACATATATACGAAACTCCTCAAAAGGAAAATCATAGGCATAATGATTAAAATTATAGATAAATACATATTACGGGAAATATTTTTTTCCTTCTTAATTACAATCTTTATCTTAACCTTTGTCCTCCTTATGGGCAGAATCATTCAATTGATGGATCTCATGATTAACAAAGGAATAAGCTTTTTAGACATATCAAAACTTGTTCTTTATCTAATGCCATCCTTTTTTCAGATTACTATACCCATATCGCTCCTTATATCCATATTGGTGGGACTGGGAAGATTTTCCGCCGATAATGAAATAATCATATTGAAATCGGCAGGAATAAGCCTGTACCGTATTTCATTACCGATAGCGGGAGTATCGATATTTGCCTTTGTTATAACTGCAATTATGGGATTTTATTTCGTTCCTTACGGAAATTACGCCACCCGAAACCTCCTCTTTGACATAGCAAAACAAAAGGCCAGCATAGGCATTAAGGAAAAAATATTTAATGATGATTTCAAGGGAATTGTTCTCTATGCAGAAAAGATACCCGTTCACGGAAATTTTATGGAAGATGTTTTTATATCCGACAGCCGTATAGGCAAAGAACCGATCACAATTATTGCCCAAAAGGCTTACCTCGTATCAAACCCGGAATCAATGACTGTCACATTAAGACTAAAAAAAGGCAGCACACACAATGTAGACCCAAATTTTAAGACATATAAAAAAATGGAATTCAGTTCCTATGATATAAATCTTGACTTGTCCGCACCTGTTGCAAAAGGAAACCAGG
>DFBI01000173.1 GCA_002367335.1 Syntrophaceae bacterium UBA3084
GCGATCAGGATGGGCATCTGGAAAACAGATACTCCATAGGCGCGAACTATACACTTTTTGAAAAAGACGATTTTACCACCACACTTATGCTTGAGTATCGCAGGAGCAGTTATGAAAAAGCTGCAGGGAGCACCGCGCAGGATGAAGTTGATGAAGTATTTGCCAGACTTGCGTTGGAGTTCTAAATCAGGGGTCAGGAGTCGGGGATCAGGGAAGCAGGGTAGAGGACCAGTCTGGCCCTGTTCAGGCTGATTCCTGACAGCCGACCTCCGACAGCCGAAAGGAGGAGAACATGTCAGGAAAAATTTTGGGAGCATTCAGGGAAAAGAAAACGTTCAACATATTTGAACTAATGCTGAGGTTACAAATGGACAAGAATGAGTTAGAGGAAACGTTAGATGCCCTTGTCAGTCATGGCAAACTCAGAATTAAAAAGAAAAGATTCCCATATAAAGATAATTCACCCGGATACAAGTATCTGAGAAGTCGAAGCAGCATAAGAGGACTATTCGGAGAGATTTACGTATTAAATGAATAAAACATTTTCGCTATAAAGTTAGAGATATCAAATATAATTAAAATCACTAAAAAGGTGGTAGATATTGGGAACATAGATAAAACGATTCAGACGTGATGTCCTATTTTGTGAAGGAACAGCTCATGGAAAATATCATCGAAGTGAGAAACCTTTGCCATCATTACGGCAAAAATGTCATTTATGAAGATCTAAGTTTCACCGTTGGAAGGGGAAAGATTTTCGGTCTGCTCGGTAAGAACGGAGTGGGGAAAACTACCTTAATCAATATATTAATGGGGTTCTTGCGTCCGACTTCCGGCAGGTGCCTGGTTTTGGGTGAAGATTCCTACAATTTATCTCCGGCAACGCGAGAGAAGATAGGCCTTCTTTTTGAGGGGCATCTTGCCTACGAGTTCATGAGCATCAGCCAGATCGAAAAGTTTTATTCGTCCTATTATCCGAGTTGGGACAGGGATATTTATTACGGCCTTGTGGAAAGAATGGGACTATCCCATAATCACAGGATTTCCAAAATGTCCTGCGGTCAACGGTCCCAGGTTGTTCTGGGACTGATCCTTGCCCAAAACCCTGAACTCATGATCCTTGACGATTATTCCATGGGACTGGACGCCGGGTACCGCCGCCTCTTCCTCGATTTTCTGACTGAATTCGTGAAAGAAAACAACAGAACAGTATTCGTCACTTCTCATATTATCCAGGATCTGGAACGGCTCGTCGATGAAGTCATCTTTATGGAAAAGGGTGGAAATGTTCTGCAGACCTCCCTTGAGCTGTTTATGACCGGATTCAGGCAATACCGGTTTGAGTGCAACGAACATAAACATATTCCAGCCAACAATAAAATAATACACAATGTCGATATTGTGGGTAACCGTTGCAGCGTGTATTCATTTGAACCTCTGGAGACGGTTGAAACTTATCTCGAAGAAAGCGGCCTGGTTCATTCCGGGCTTGAAGATGTACCTATGTCCCTTGAAGACGCGTTTATCGGTCTGTCAGGTAAATATTAAGGAAGGGGCGCATGATTGCATCAACTTTTTATAAGGAATGGATGAAAATGCGCCTTTACTGGGGTATTGCGCTTTCCTGTCATATCCTTGTTTTTATTTATATCTATATTGAAACCAGACACATGTTCATTCTCGAACATGCCGAGATGGTCTGGTATCAGGTCATTCATATACATACGCTCTTTTATGAGCAGATAAAATATCTGCCTCTTGCCACAGGTATTCTCTTAGGCGCCGCTCAGTTTGTTCCTGAAACAAAGAATCATCGTTTCCGTCTCTTCCTGCATCTGCCGGTAAGGCCTTATGTCCTTGCGCTTTCCTATATAATTATTGGTCTTGCTGCTGTCGCCGTTATCTGTCTTGTGGATATTTTTTTGCTTTCCCGGATTACGAATGTTTTTTTTCCTCATGAGGTAGTGGTTCGCTCCATGATCACGGCTCTCCCGTGGCTTTTGGCGGGCCTGGTTTCATTTCTGGGCACGTCGCTTATTGTGCTGGAACCAGAGTGGCCGAGAAAGATATTTTACCTTGCGGTTTCCTACGGGTTTGTCTGGCTCTTTTTTCAAAGCAACATTCCAGGTAGCTATATCTCCGTCATCGGCAAGCTGATCATGGCCTCGCTTTTCTTTGTCCCTGCTATCTTTTTACCGGTTTATCGTTTTCGGAACAGGAGTTAAAATATGCTGCAAAGGTTATCGAGATATGCATTGATAGTCTTGGCCATCCTGGTCATGAGCGTTTACCTTCCCATGCTTTACCAGAAGGTTTTTGTGGCCAAGACCGGCAGGACGCATCTGTTTTACAGTCCGGTGATTAAGAAGTTTGTATTCCGGGAAATAGTCAAAGACCACCGTTTTTTGACACAGGATGAGACAGGCAGAGACCTTGACCGGAAAACTTTTGAGACGCTCATCCCATTCATCTATTATAAAAATATGGAGTTGTGGGGCTTGTTGCCGTTTGAAATCGATGGCCAAAGCTTTGACAAGGAGACCATTAAGGCAAACAGGCAGGTAATTGAACTCAGGCCGCGCATGATTGCCGATCGTTCCCCGCAGGATGGGATATACCCGCTCATTGAGTCCCAGCCCGATCAGGCCCTGCTTGTTTTTCCGGAAGACAGGTTCCGTATTGCCGACCGTATGGAGTTTGTCAATGCCGACAACAATACCGTGGACGAGGGATTGAGCCGTGTATTTACCGGTGCGTTTAAAGAGGCCGGCTTTAAGTTTCCAGCGCGACTTATTGCCGGAAAGGGAACAATTCTGAAACCCTTTGACGAGGGATATTTTGTGGTGGACGCTGTGGGGGCGGTTTTTCATATCAAACGGGTCCGGGGGAAACCGCTGTGTGTGCGCACACCCATTCCCACAGATCTTGGAATCAGAAGCATCAGAATCTCAGAAAACAGGAGAAAGGAGTTTTACGGCATGCTGCTTACTAACAGCGGAAAACTTTTTCTTATCTCCTATGACAACTACAGGCTTATTCCCCTGCCGGTGGATAATTACAACCCTGACACCATGAACTATAAACTGATCATAAATCCGCTCTACAGGACGGCTGTCTACTCCGACAAAACCATGATTTATGCGACAGCCATGACACCTGACTACGAGACAATTGCCGGGTATAAGCGGGCTATGCAGGCGTCAAGACAAACAACTGCCAGGACGTTTTATTCCGCGTGCTTTCCATTTTCCATCCAGATTAAAGACCATACGAGCGATTACATGACCTTTGACCTTATTCCGAATGGCTGGAAGGGCTTAATCGGAGTTGGGCTTTCCATTGTTATATATCTTCTTTTTGTGTGTCTTCGTAAACACAACCTGAAAGAGGCATGGCCAGATCTTGCAGTCATTGCGCTTTCAGGCGTTTACGGATTGATCGCGGTTGCGATGGTGAGACCTGATCCGTGAATATGCAGATGTTCAAATAGAAGATAGTTATAGAACTTCATTCGAAGAGAACAGATTCCATGCCATTCTTTGCTGAAAACATTGACACGGCGAAGGGGAAATAAGCCATGAAAATCTCGAAGAATATCTCAATGGAATCAAAGGCCTCAATTTCTTTTATTATTGCCCAAATTCTCTTCAAGATAATATTTGAGTTTGAGGGATCAAGAATATTTGCTGAAACGCATCCCATGCCTGCATTTACCATTATAGTGATCTTCACTATTGCCTGGGCTGTCATCTGTCTATTATGTTTGGCCAACTTGACAATAGGTTATTTGCTTGCCGTTATCCTGGGTGTTTTGAACCTATTCCCATTGGTACTGCTTGTTTTAGGTGTTGCTCCTTTTCAGAATCGTCCCTATTTCAATGGATGGATAACTGTATGTCTTATATATTTCAGTTATCAAACATATAGATCGTTGAAAAGAGACAATCAAAATGTTGAATGATTTTTTGGCCAATCCCATTTTCTGGATATCCGTCTATTCAATCGGATTTATCATAGCGATAATAGTACTCAGCCTACCACGACTATTTACCGGGGTCGAAAAGAAATTACCGAAAGTTCTTTTAAAAATATATATCATGTCTGTGTTTATAGTCCCGCCAATGGCTTTGCCGTTTACTAAAGGGCCTGGAATAGCGGTCCCGGCATATGTTTCACTGAGCTTAGGGATATTTCTACTGGTGATGAATTTTATTATCAAGATACTGGCTCAAAAGAAAATTGGTGCGCTTCCGGGCCTAAAAAGAAAAGCGAAACTGGTTACAACAGGCATTTATGGAATTGTGAGAAATCCTTTATATATGAGTAATGGTTTACTAGCAATCGGAATGGCTGTTCTTTTAAAATCAATGTATGCCCTTATATTTTCGATTCCTTATTCTTTTTCTTACTTGCTCATTATATATTTTGAAGAACAGGATCTTATGAAAAAATATGGGAAGGAATACCAGGAGTATATGAAGAAGGTTCCTTACAGAATTATTCCCAGGCT
>DFBI01000220.1 GCA_002367335.1 Syntrophaceae bacterium UBA3084
GAAATTGGAAAACTCAACAAAATAGAAAACGATGCTCTCCCTGAAACACCCTACTATCAACTATTTTGAAATGCCATCATGACCGGAAAAAAACGCGCGCAAGACGTCGGAGATAACATCTTTATGCTCAGCCATAATGATCTTTATTACTCCTCCTTCACCCGTGAACACCTGACCCAGAGCGCCGCCGTCAATATCCAGAAGGCAGCAGAGCAATCTGGGTGCATGCGCTTTCATGACCTGTTCGATATGGCGATAGGAACGCTCCGCGCCATCAACTTCCCGCGAATACTTTCGGCAGAGCCGTCCGCTTCCAACTGACGGGGAAAGCGCATATCGGATATGTTCATCTTTTTTTCCTTGTGATCGATTAGGAGACCTGCCCCCATGATTCTCCTCTGGAGATTATCTATTTTTTAGATTGCTCGACAATATGAACATCGTGTTGAGGAAAAGGAATCGTGATTTTTGCATCTTTCAGTGCCTGGTGAGCCGCCAGATTGACCTCGTATTGGGTTTTAAAGTATTGTTTTGTGGGAACCCAATAACGCATACCGATATTGATTGCAGAATCAGCAAATTCTTGAATACCTATTTGCGGTGCGGGATCTGAGGATATTTGGGGGAATTTCTTGAGTGTTTCATGAATTACCTCAATCGCTTTTTGGGGATTATCATGGTAGGAAATACCAATAGCAGTTTCTACCACCCTATTTTCAAAAGAATTTTTCAGAATCTCACCGACAATATGTTTGTTGGGAATGGTAATTCTCTCATTATCTTCGGTCGACAAAGTTGTGTAAGCAAGAGTAATGTCTTCCACCACCCCACTGAATTCCTTAATTGTCATAGTGTTACCTACCGTAAAGGGTCTTGTCATAATGATCATCAGCCCGGCACCATAGTTTGATAAAGGACCTTGAAGAGCAAAGCTCGCACCGAAGGCTAACGCACCGAGAGCGGCAATAAAGGGCGCAATCGAGATGCCGAATTTGCCCAGAGCAATAATCAAAACGAAAACAATAACAATGATCTTTACAGCACTTCCTAAAAACTTTGTAAGAACAACATCCATATTATTCTTTTCGCAAAGCCGCATTACTAATCTCGACGCCCATCGGGCAACAATTATCCCTACGATCAGAATTATGATTGCACCAAGAATCTGAAAACTGTAAGTGACAATAAATTCGATAACGATGTTGGTTAAGTTTTGCAGGGTTTCAATTTCTTCTTTCATTATGTCCTCCCGATACAAACAGTCTAAAGAATAAAGAAACGATTATTTTAAGTTGAAGTTTACTCTGCTGTTTTTGACATTTTCCATCTTTTCAGGCTGAAGTGATTTGGGTTCTACGAGAAAAACCCTTTCTTTTTCGACCTTACCGGAACGGAGGATGTAATCTTTAACCAGGAAAGCACGTTCATAAGCAAGACCTCTCAAATCGCTTTCAGTAACTATAATCTTACTTAACATCAATTGCTCCACTTCATCAGTTTTCTGCTTTTCTATCCTGTCTTTCTCTTTTTTTTGTTTGGGAGCTATTTCCGCAGTATAGGCCATTATCAGATATTTTCGATATTCATCAGGTTCTATGTTGATTTCTTCGACAGATGGAGTTTTTAACCCCCTTTTGATGTAATCGTCATACTTTGCAGATTTCACTTTCTTTTCCAAAACAGTTTGTCTGATGCTTTCCGTATCGTTATCGATATCGACATGTCCCTCTATATCAAGCTTTAACAAAGGTCTGTCATATAGAGCCGTGACCAGTATATCCAGTTTTTTAGCATTTTCTTCAGCTATGGTAGAGCTTCCATAACCGAATTCCGCATAACCGAGTTCTTCGCCGCCACCAAATATTGAACCGATAAAGGCAAAGGGCGCGGTTACTGCTTTTTCAATAATATTCCCGATAATCTTAATAATAAAATATCCTACACTAAATTCAGGATCGTCAATTTCGCCGGTTACGGGAACATCGAGGTCAATTTCTCCTTTTCTGTTTTGGAGAAGCGCTATGCCTAATTTTACGGGCAGTTTGATAGCGTCCGGGCTGTCCACATCGTTACCAAGTGTTAACTGATCAATAAATATCTTATTCTGGGAGATGAGTTTTTTCTTGTCGATTTTATAGTTCAGCTTCAGGACTAATTTTCCCTTGTCGATAACGTGCCCAAGATATTTTCCGGAATATGGCGTTAAGGGGCTTAGATCCTTATTGTCTAAGATAATTTGTATATCTGCATACAAATCTTCAGAAAAAGGATCAATTTCTCCTGTAATTTCTATAGGGACGGTCTTATCAAGCTTTCCCCTGAATTCAACACTCGCGCGACGAGTTTCTTTGGAAGAAAGTCCCGATATTTTTCCTTCAATGTTAGAAAGATTTGTAGAATAAACCGGTTTAATTGATTTATCGGTGAAGTTAACATGACCGTTTTTAAAGCCTACTTCCTTGATAATAATGGGATCAAATAACTGCTGTGATTTCTTTTCTGTTGTTTTTTTTGTTTCTTCTTTTTTTAGAATATTCAGAACGTTGATTGTTGCATCAGCGTTAATGAGCAGCCCGGCGTAGAAATCCGAAAGGCTAATGTTGTCTATCTTCAAGAAACCGGGATTATAACCCATATCTATATTAAGGAAACTAAGAGTTTTAAACTCGAGAAATCGATCTTTTGTTACCTCGTCAACAAATGAAAAATCGGACACTCCGGCTGTACCTTTATATATGGCCGTTAATTTACCTTCTGTTGATTCATTGATTATGACATTTCCCTTTGTTGCAATCTTGCCATCCTCTATGACTATCCTTACTTTATCCAAAACATGTGTCCTGAATGGAAGAATATGATAGCCAGTAACAGCTATTTGCAGATCAGCAAAAATGGGAAGGATGGTTAAAGACCCGTTCGCCGAGACAGTTCCTCCAAGTTCATCCTCAAAAGTCAGGGTAATGTCGCCGCGACTATTTGGAGCTGTCGAAATATTCTTTCCCGTTAATTTAAGGTTTTGAATCTTGATGCTGACTGGATATTTTACGGAACTCAAGGAGGCATCGGAAAAAATAATTTTGCCTTTTGAGACATCTATACTGTCGAGTTGTATAATCGGGAGGGCTGCTTTACTTTCCTTCTCTGGTATTTCTATGCTTTTCTTTTCCGATACTTCTGCCTTTTGCTTATCTTCCTTCTTCTCTATAGCTGAAACGAGGGATAATAAATTAACAGCCCCTTCTTGATCTCGCTTTATATGTATAAAGGGTTCTTCAACAAGCAATTCCTTGAATATAAATGCCTTTTTAAACAGAGACTTGCTCTGCAAATTCACATAAAATTTACCGAATGATGCGAATGGCGCCGCCCCTTCTTTTTCTTTTATTGTAAAATTTTCTATTGAAACTGAGAGGACATATGGATTCATCCTAAGCTTTTCAATAGAGACAACTTGCTGAAGGGATTGAGAGAGTTTATCTGCCAGGATCGTCTTGAGTATAAGAGGTACAACCAAAAAGCCTAATAGCGTATATAAAATAACGCATACTAACAGAGAGACAATAAACTTCTTTGCTGGACTCTTCATGGTTATTCTCCTGACTGAGAAGTTTGTTTATATCGCTTTTTCATACCGTCTATTCGTAACACCTTTTTTATTTTCCCGATATTCAACAATATGAGAAGGAGGTCCAAAAGAGGGTTAAGGGTTGGTATATTACCTGGATGCTTCTCGTTTCAGTTCATACAGGTGAACATCCTGCTGTGGAAATGGAATGGAAATACTTTCGGCATCGAAACGCTCTTTGATTTTTTCTTTCAGATCAAAGAATAAAGTCCAGTAGTCTCCTGTCCGAACCCAGGGGCGAACAGCAAAGTTTACGCTGCTGTCGGCAAGCTCTAAAACACCGACTGTCGGAGCAGGATCCTTCAGGATTCGATCATCATTTTTAAGAATATCATACAATACCTTTTTTACTTTTTGGAGGTCATCGCTGTAGCTCACTCCGAAGACCAGATCCAGGCGTCTGCTGTCTTTAGCTGAATAATTGACTATATTGTCTCCTGTTATCTTGGCATTGGGAACAATGATTGTTTTGTTGTCCACGGTTCTGAGATGAGTCGTAAATATGCTAATTTCTTCAACCGTACCCATGGCTCCCGCTCCCTCGACAAAATCACCCAGCTTGAAAGGACGGAAAATGATCATGAGAACACCGGCAGCAAAATTTGCAAGTGATCCC
>DFBI01000044.1 GCA_002367335.1 Syntrophaceae bacterium UBA3084
CTGTCGGCAGCTATCTTTCCCTGGTCAATTAAACATCCGTCAATGGCCTTCACACAATATGCTATTATCTTCTTGTGAATGTCCAATCCAATGTAGTAGTATCGTTTCACGGAAACCTCCTTGTGGTTTATTTCCGGGCGAGTTCATCTCGACCCGGCAGCTTACATTTAAGCATTGTGAACCGCCTTGAGGTTCCTTCAACCTTTATTACTTATGCATTCAAACATGATACTTAATTATTCATGGAAAAAATTAAAATTGACAAAATAGTTCGTTCCAATCGTAAGACCGTGGGATTGATTGTTACACAAGACGCAACATTGGTTGTGCGTGCGCCTGTGTTTACGCCGGTGGAACATATCGAACGTCTGGTCAGCAAAAAAAGCCCTTGGATAAGACGGAAGATTGCTGAAGTATTAAAGCGGCCCAAACCGATAACAAAAGAATTTGTGGATGGTGAGGGGTTCTTATATTTGGGAAAGTTTTATGAGCTCCATATTGTTGATGACGCCTCTTTAATGATTAGACTGAGGGATGATAGGCTTGATATTTCAAAAAATGTTCTGCCACATGCAAGGCAGGTTATCGCGCAATGGTACAAAGAAGAAGCATTAAGGATCATTAGGGAGCGTTGCGTGTGGTATGCAAAGATTACCGGGTATAAGCCGATCTCTGTTAAAATCACCAATGCGCAAAAGCGGTGGGGTTCCTGTGGTCCAAGAGGAACGCTTAATTTCAGCTGGCGGCTCATCATGGCGCCTGTGGAAGTCATAGATTATTTAATTGTGCATGAATTGGTTCATATCGGACAGCCTGATCATTCAAAGTTGTTTTGGGCTAAAGTCAAGAGCATTCTACCGGATTATAAAAAGCGGGAGAAATGGCTAAAACAAAATGGCGGATTGCTAACATTGATGCGCTCGTAAAAAGTCGTACTTCCCCTCCCCTGGTGGGAGGGGATAAAGGGGAGGGGGACGTAACTTGTTGGAATGCCAGCTTTATCACCCTCACCCCAGCCCTCTCCCATCAAGGGAGAGGGAGCAATTTCGACTTTCAAGTAACTAAAATTTACAAAATCACCATAACTTATTGATACTTCTTAACATATGCCAAGTAATACACGAATTTAAATAATGCAAGTTACTTCCAATTATAATGTCCCGATTCGTCGGGGCATAGCGGAGCTTTTTACGAGTTCATCAACATTGTAAATTCCTTTGGAGATAAAATGAGCGCATCGATTTTTTATTATACCGGAACAGGAAACTCACTATGGACAGCGCGCAAGGTTGCTGATGAATTGGGTGACGCCGAGTTGTTCTCTATTGCGGAATGTAAATATGAAAACAAGACAATTGATTCAGGAATCGTTGGATTGGTTTTTCCTGTGCATATCTGGGGTGTCCCGACTCCGGTTATTCAATTTGTCAATACATTAAAAGGCTCAAATCCAGAGTATGTGTTTGCGATTGCGGTGGATGCCGGCCAGGTTTCAAATACGCTGGTCCAGTTAAAAAGACTTATGGCTAAAAACCATCTGAATCTTTCAGCGGGGTTTGAAATAAAAATGCCGTCTAATTATACACCATGGGGAGGTCCGGGACCGCATGAGGAACAGCACAAACGTTTTGAGCTCGCACAGGAAAAGATTTTCCGCATTGCTGCGAGGATAAAAGAAAAAGCACAGATGCCGGTTGAAAGGGGGCCTCTCTGGCAGAGAATTTTATATACCCTCATTTATTATATCAGTTTTTCTCATGTGCCCAAAATGGATAAAAAATTCTGGGTCGATGACAAATGTAATTCCTGTGAAATCTGTCGCAAAGTATGCCCCGCCGCAAACATTACCATGCGTGAAGGAAAACCGGTCTGGAATCATCGATGCGATCAGTGTTTTGCCTGCTTACAATGGTGCCCGCAAGAAGCGATACAATATGGTAAAAAGACCCCAAAATATGGGAGGTATCATCATCCGGAGGTTCTTTTGAAGGATATGTTAAAATTGAGGTAATTATCGAAAAAAGTTACGAGGCTTTGTACTCGTGCCTGAGCGCCGGGCAAAGCCGATTGGGGTAATCGGGGGACATCCATGATAAGTCAAATCAAGAAAAGAAAGGAGGGTACATGTATGGGCATTTCGTTGAACAAAATAATGTCCTTATTTCTCCTTGGATCACTCTGCACAGCGTGCGCGACTACAACGCTGGCGCCTGAGCTTCCTGTGGAACCGGTCGAGAAATATGCATACCATTAAAAACAAGAGGGTTTCACTCTCTGTCTTAGGAACTGGAAACAAATAACTCATCGTTCTCGCATTCCTGTTTCAGGCAATCTTTAGCCGATCTTCAATCACAAAATCTTCGACGTAGCCCTGCTATGCCTGCNNGATCGACTAAACCTAACCTAAATCAGGGCACGAATTCCAATGACTTATTTATTTCCAGTTCCTAAAGCCGATGTCTGATCCAACCCAACTGGACGAGTACTTTGGCGATAATCTGATCAAGAAAGGCCTCCTGCCTGTTTTCGTCGTGGCTCAAAATCGAAACAGCATGGAAACGTAGCTAGGAGGTTGTCCGAGAATACTCTTCTGCTGCGGGCGGCTGCAAATTCCACGTGCTGCGTTAGCAAGACCAAAATCTCCTCACCGTAGGGAAGCTACGCTTCCGGCGCTTTTGGCTTTGCTGCCTTGCCCGAGAAATTTTCGCTCGCCCTCGCGACGAAGCTATTCTCGGACAGCCTCCTGGGGAAAAAGTTTGGAAATATCCTGGGAGCCGCAATGTCGCAAAGGTACATTGCTTTTGAGGAACAAATGAATAAAACAAAACGCATCAACCGGCAGATGGTGAGGATCCGCAAGAAAATACTGGATAATTGGTATTTGAGATGTGACCCCCTATTATTCTCTTTCTCTGTTAAAATCACCAATGCGCAAAAGCGGTGGGGTTCCTGTGGTCCAAGAGGAACACTTAATTTCAGCTGGCGGCTCATCATGATGCCTGTGGAAGTCATAGATTATTTAATTGTGCATGAATTGGTTCATATTGGACAGCCTGATCATTCAAGGCTGTTTTGGACTAAAGTCAGGTGTATTCTGCCTGATTACAAAGAGCGGGAGAAATGCCTAAAACAAAATGATAGATTGTTAACATTGTAAATTCCTTTCGAGATGAAAGGTCCGGAGCCGCGAGAGTAACATGCAAAACTTTTACGGCTTGAACCCTTCGGGTTTTTTATCATAATCGGGTTGCTCTACTTTGGTGTTCTGGACCCTCTTATTGATTTTCTTCGGTGGATCATGCTGTTAATTATCGGTATTCTGCTCTTCAGGTAGGAAAATCTGCGGGTATCGTGAGGTAAAAATTTCTTACAATTTGACTTGCTTGATGTTATAAAACTTTTGGATGGTTGACTGTTTGCGTAAATAAAGTTTGCAGCATTAATATCAGGTTGGGAGCTTGCGTGGCTGAGTGTGCAGGAGTTTAAATATGGATTATATCAAAATTAGGTTTGGGAATGACTTAGAAGAAATCAACACCGAAATTCAAGAAACTGTTGATACAATGTTTCGTTTAGTCCACCTGGGGTTTACACGTTCTCAATATGGCTGGAAACCACAGGTAGATA
>DFBI01000100.1 GCA_002367335.1 Syntrophaceae bacterium UBA3084
TTTTTTGCAAGTAGAATCTGCAAATCATGGACCGTGTCCCGGCGTGCTTTGCTGTTCTCCCCTGTGTTGTGTTATGATACCTCTCGGAAGGAGTGTCCATAAAGGTTACATCCACGGAATTCATAAAGAGCGCTGTCGATCCCTCACAGTATCCGAATAATCTGTTGCCGGAGGTGGCGTTTGTCGGCAGGTCGAATGTGGGGAAGTCCTCCCTCATCAATACCCTTGTGAACAGGAAGAGGCTTGCAAAGACGAGCAATACGCCTGGACGCACTACGGCAACAAAGAAGAGCTCTGGGGGCGATAGATGGCGCCTGTTCTTCTGAACCCTCCCCCGCTATGCGGCATTAAAGACCTTTCAAGTAAATCTCGCGAAATTCGCAATGGAACCGACATGTTTTCTTGACCCAGCGTGGGCAATTATGTAAAAATTAGATAAGAGGTAGAGAAAAATGATAAAAACAGGTGAAATATCTCAACGTCTTTATGACTATTTGTCAAACATAGGGAAAGGGTTTGAAATAGAAGATGTCAGGATTGGCCTTGGGTATGCCGGTGTTAAATTGGAGGGCAATAGACTGGGATTGGCTGCCGTATTGAGGAATGAATTAAAACCGGGATGTACGACACTCAATGGAGCGGGGACCCTTACAACTTTACGTGCGTCAAGTCTCTTAAAATACCTTGTTGATGGCAATAACCCGCTGGACAAGGCGCTGGGTCTGGCTACGGCAAACGCCATCATCAATCCGGAAGCTTCGGAGGAAGAAAACGACACGATTAGCTTGATGAATCTTGGTCCTCAAGACAATGTCGCCATGGTAGGATATTTTGGGCCTCTTGTTGGAAGGATAAAAGAAACGGGGGCAAATCTTTCTATTATAGAAAGGGATCCTGCCCGGGTTGAAATTATCGACGATAGAACAAAAGATAAAATACTGGGAAATTGCACGGTTGCGGTTATTACTGCCACATCAATATTAAATAATACGCTGGAAGAGACTCTCAACAAGCTTGGAAATTCCAGGCATGTAGTCATTCTGGGTCCTTCCACGCCAATGTGCAGAGACGTGTTTCAGGGGACACCGGTGACCCATCTGGGCGGATCGGCGATACTGGATATACGGAAAGTTATGCAGATTATTTCAGAGGGGGGGGGAACACCCGCAATGCGCCCCTGTCTGCGGTTCATAAATGTCTTGCTGAGGTGATGGCAATATGATTCCGATTGTTTCCATTGTGGGTAAATCGAATACTGGTAAAACCACTTTCATTGAAAGAATGATCCCTGAATTTGTGTGCAGGGGTTACCGTGTAGCTACGATCAAACATGGTGCACACGGTTTCGATATAGATCATGAAGGAAAAGATACCTGGCGCTACAGAAAAGCAGGTGCCCACACGACCCTTATATCATCACCACAGAAAGTAGCCCTTATTGAAAGTGTCGATAAAGATCATGATATTGAGGAACTGATAGAAAAATATATAAGAGACGTAGATATTATTGTAGTTGAGGGGTATAAGGGAAATCCGTATCCTAAGATCGAAATATTTCGCAAAGAGAGAAATGATGAACTGCTTTCTGCCGGGGATAATAATCTTGTGGCTGTCATAAGTGACAGTCCGGTTGATATTGATGTTCCCTGTTTTACCATGAAAAAGGTAAAGGATGTTATCGATATGATTGAAAAGGATTTTTTGAAATCCGAATGAGATACATATTTGAATTGTTACGAGACCATCAGAAGTGATTTTCCATGGATAAGATCAAATCAGGGAAAGAGAGAGATATTATTCTTGACTCCATTACTGATGGAGTCTTCACGATTGACCATCAATGGCGGATTACATCTTTCAATAAGGCAGCCGAAAGGATTACAGGTGTTTTCAGGGAAGAGGCAATAGGACAGCAATGTAAGGATGTATTAAAGGCTGACATATGTGAACGTGACTGTGCGTTGAAACATACTATGGCTACGGGAGAACCTGTTGCGGATAGGATAGTTCACATTATAAACGCCGAGGGTGAAAGATCTCCCATCAGTATTTCCACGGCCCTCTTAAAAGATGAAAACGATAAGGTTATTGGAGGTGTCGAGACGTTCAGGGATATCAGTATTGTGGAAAAGCTCAGAAAAGAAATTGAGCAGAGGTACACATTCGAGGATATTATATCGAAGAATCATACCATGCATGAGCTGTTCCGCATCCTGCCGGATGTGGCGGAGAGTTTAAGCACCGTTCTGATTGAAGGAGAGAGCGGAACGGGAAAGGAACTCTTTGCCAGGGCAATTCATAATTTAAGCCCGAGAAAAAACAAACCTTTGATCGTCGTAAATTGTGGAGCCATGCCGGACACGCTACTGGAGTCTGAACTTTTCGGTTATAAAGCGGGGGCATTTACGGATGCAAAAAAGGATAAGCCCGGTCGATTTAAACTTGCCCATAAGGGTACAATATTCTTAGATGAAATCGGTGATATATCTGCAGCCCTCCAGATTCGTCTGCTGCGTGTTCTCCAGGAAAAAACGTATGAGCCTCTTGGATCAATTGAAAGTGTGAAAACCGATGTCCGGATCATAGCGGCCACAAACAAAAAATTAGAAGAATTGATGAAAGAAGGAACGTTCAGAGAGGATCTTTATTACAGGATTAATGTCATGCGACTTGAACTTCCCCCTCTGCGTGAACGAAAAGAAGATATTCCCCTGATAGTCGATTATTTCATCGGAACATTTAACACTATCCAGAATAAAGATATTACGGAAATTACAGATGAAGCGCTTGCATGCCTCATGTCTTATGATTATCCCGGCAATATAAGGGAATTGAAGAACATCATAGAGCGGTCTTTTATACTTTGCAAATCAAAAATAATTCAAAGAGAACACCTCCCGGAACCGGTTTGCAAATCAAACGGCATGGAATATTCCCAACATTCTGATATGGTGACATTTAAAGACATGGAGGCAATATTTCTGACCAACGCCCTGCGCAGAAATAACTGGAATCGGCTAAAGACAGCCAGAGAACTTGGCATCCACAAAAGTACACTTTTCCGAAAAATAAAATCTCTAAGCATAAGAATTCCTGAAGGGAAATTGAGAAATATATAACCATCAAAAATCGGGGTTTTTGGTATAGTTTTTGCTAGGTGAAAAAGGTAACGGGAGTTAAAAAAGATGAAAGTTGCCATACCTGTTTGGGGTCGCTATGTTTCTACGGTTTTTGATTTTTCTGACTGCCTTTTGATGATAAATGTTGATTCCGGACAGATAACAAATCGGGAAGCAGTTCGCTTTGTTGAAAATACAATCGTCGGCAAGGCTACCAGACTGAGAGAGCTTGGCGTCCAGGTTCTTCTCTGCGGGGCCATTTCAAGGCCATTGCACAGATTGATAGAGACTTCAGGAATTAAAATTATACCCTTTCTGAAGGGAACGACAGATGAAATATTTGAAGCTTATCTCTCCGATCACCTTCCGGATAAACGTTTTATATTGCCTGGTTGCAGCCCAGATGAATGGCGTGCCAGGGGAAGAGGAATGAGACGCCGTGGCAGGCAGGGGCGATGGGGAAACACAAAGAAAGGATGGTAGGAATATGAAAGTTGCGATTACTTCTTATGGCGAAGATCTTTCCGGAAAAGTAGATCGGAGCTTTGGGCGTGCTAAATGGTTTGTTGTTGTGGACACTGCGAAAGAGACATTTGATGCCTATTCTAACAAACAAAATGTTAACGCGGTCCAAGGTGCCGGAATCCAGGCTGCTCAGAATATTTCCAATCTGGGAGTTGATGTGGTTTTGACGGGAAATGTCGGACCCAATGCCTTCAGAACATTGAGTGCCGCATCCATAAAAATTTTTATAGTTGGTAAAGGTATTGAAACAGTTAAAGATGCGCTTTCCGAATGGAAGGCCGGTCATTTGCAGGAAGTAAACGAGTCAACAATTGAAGGAGCGTGGGTTTAGGAGGAGGTTGCATTTCTGCTACTATATATATGAATGTTGGTCGCAGAAAAGCGATTCCCGCCAGTTACTCATTAATGTAATTATCTGCAACCAATTGAAATAAT
>DFBI01000215.1 GCA_002367335.1 Syntrophaceae bacterium UBA3084
GATTCCTCAAAAAGATTACGGTATCGATCCTCTTTCGTGCCCGATTTCTCTTTCAAAACTCTCAAGCTTGCTATCTCCTAACCCGGACTAGCCGAAATCAAACAAAATATATTTTTATCACGAAGACACGAAAGTACGAAAACACGAAAAAGAAAATTTAATTTCGCACTTTCTTTTTCCTTCGACAGGCCTTCGGCGTGAGCTCAGCCTTCGGCGAGCTCAGTCGAACCGTCGAACGCTCAGGATGACTTGTAGTGAGGCTTCGGCGTGAGCTCAGTCGAACGCTTGCCGAACTATTTCTTCGTGGTGATTGATAATAAAATCGCTTAAATTAGTGATATTGGATTGTTCTTGCAAAATCCGCGTTAGAGGCGGACAACTATGAATCTGAAAAATGATAATGATATCCCCCCCTGTAATATCAGAGTGGATAAGACGGGTGGGTGGTATTACAATGGCGCGAAAATGTTCAGGAAGGATATTCTCAACCTCTTTTATGAAAATTTGAGGAGGGACGTATCAGGAAAATATATCATTGAAATGGCAAATGACCGGTGTTACATTGAGGTCGAAGATACTCCATATGTGGTAAAGGCCGTATATAAATCTGATTCAGGGGAAAACAACAATGAGACCATAAAAATTCTATTGAATAGTTCCGACCTTGAAGAACTTGATCCGACAAGTTTATGGATTGGGAAAGATAACGTGCTGTATTGCTGTGTCAAGAACAATAAATTTGACGCGAGATTTTCCAGGGCAGGTTATTACCAGATTGCAAACTGGATAGAATACAATGAAGAAAAAGACTTGTATTATATATCGTTAAATAACCGGATTTATCATATCAAAGGTTTTGATTCACAGACTTATGAAGATTGATTTCTAAAAGAGATAGCGGAGGCACAAAATGATAGAAGAACAAATAAAGGAGGGTCTTACATTTGATGATCTTCTTCTTGTCCCGGCGGAATCCAGTGTGATGCCAAGTGAAGTTGATACATCCACTTTGCTGACAAGAAATATTCCCCTGAATATACCGATTATCAGTGCCGCAATGGATACTGTAACAGAATCGAGAACGGCTATATGTATGGCACAGGAGGGCGGTATAGGGATTATTCATCGCAATATGAGTATTGAAAGACAGACTCTCGAAATCGATAAGGTTAAAAAGTCTGAAAGTGGAATGATTATCGATCCCATAACCATAGAACCCCAGCAGAAAGTTGCTGATGCCCTCAAATTAATGGGCAAGTACAGGATATCCGGCGTTCCCGTTGTAAAGAAACAGAAACTTGTGGGAATCCTGACAAACCGCGATCTCAGATTTGAGACTGATTTAGACCAACCGGTTTCCAATGTCATGACCAAAAAGAACCTGGTGACCGTTTCTGCTGACATCACCCTGGAAGACTCCAAAAAGATTCTCCATGAGCACCGGATTGAGAAGCTCCTGGTTGTAGATGACGACTATAGATTAAAGGGACTTATTACAATAAAAGATATTGAAAAAATAAAAAAATATCCCAATTCCTGTAAGGATTCGTTGGGCAGATTGAGAGTAGGCGGTGCTGTAGGAATACTCGATAGGGAAGAAAGGATCGACGCCCTTCTTGCGGCCGGGGCAGACGTCATTGTTATTGACACTTCACATGGGCACTCTGATGGAGTATTGGACGCTGTTAAGGATACGAAGGCAAATTTTCCGAACTGCGAACTTATAGCTGGGAATGTGGCGACTTATGAAGGGGCGGAAGCGCTTATCAGGGCTGGAGTTGACGCAGTGAAAATAGGTGTGGGTCCCGGATCGATCTGTACAACGAGAGTTATTGCCGGGGTTGGTGTTCCTCAAATGACGGCTATCAGAGATTGCAGTAAGGCATGTTTAAAGTACAACATTCCTGCCATAACAGATGGAGGCATTAAGTATTCCGGTGATATGGTAAAAGCGCTTGCTGCAGGTTCTCATTCCGTTATGATAGGAGGGCTTTTCGCGGGAACGGAGGAAAGTCCCGGTGAAACAATTTTCTTCCAGGGGAGGAGTTACAAGGTTTACAGGGGTATGGGGTCTCTCGAAGCAATGAAAGCTGGAAGTAAGGATCGCTATTATATAGATGATGATATAGAAAGTAAGCTAAAACTGGTCCCGGAGGGGATAGAGGGGCGAGTACCTTTTCGGGGAGCGCTTTCTGCAAGTATTTATCAAATGGTAGGCGGGTTGAAAGCAGGAATGGGATACGTTGGTTGTAAAACTTTAGAAGAATTGAGAAAAAAAGCAAAATTTGTTCGAATAACATCGGCAGGACTCAGGGAAGGCCATGTGCATGATGTGATTATTACTAAAGAAGCCCCCAATTACTGGGTGGATTAAACTGTATACGGCAACTACTAACACAATGTCATTGACTTAAGCGATTTTATTATTAATCACACGAAGAACACGAAGAGCGCAAAGCATTTTTTCTTTATCTTCGTGTTCTTCGTGGTAAAAAATATCATAGTGATTGTCCAGGATATTCTTAAGTCAACGACATTAACTACTAACAAGCAAATAGAATCAAGTATATTATGGAACATTCCAATTTTGTACATCTTCACGTCCATACCCAGTACAGTCTTCTTGATGGGGCGATACGCCTGGATGACCTT
>DFBI01000027.1:0-1211 GCA_002367335.1 Syntrophaceae bacterium UBA3084
GGCTTACATCGGCGAGGCGTTAAGCCTGATATACCTGCCCATGTATGTGGAAGGGAATAAAGTTTTTGATGCCGTGACAAATCAGCTTATAGCTCCCATACCCGGTGGACGGGAAGCCCTTGAGCCGGGCATCGAAGATAATCCTCGATGGCAGCTAAACTTTATGGCAACTATATGTCCGAACTGTGGATGGAGTTTGGAAGGAGAGAAAGACAGTGTTGTCCTGACATGCAGCAATTGTAATAGAGTCTGGGAGGCTTCGGACGGCAGGTTTGTCCAGGTAGATTTCAAAACAGTACAGGGGAAGGGGACAGATAACGTTTATTTGCCGTTCTGGAGGATAAAAGCTAAATCAGATGGTGGCATTCCGATCAATTCATACGCTGATTTCATCCGGGCAACAAATCAGCCGAAGGCAGTTCAAAAGAGTTGGGAAAATCAGGATATGTACTTTTGGGCTCCTGCCTTTAAGATCCGGCCCCGGATCTTTTTAAACCTGTCAAGACTGATGACCATTACGCAAAAAGATTTTGAGATGGTAGAAGAACTTCCCAGAGAGAATCTTTACCCTGTTACGCTTCCTCATACTGAGGCTGCTCAGAGCATTAAAACTACACTGGCAAATTCGATGATGCTCAAAAAGATCATGTTTCCTCTTCTTCCCAAGGTAAGTTTTGACATTGAAAAATCAACACTCGTATATCTCCCTTTCGATGATGCAGGCTTCGAGATAATCCAGAAAGATATGCGTGTCAGTATCCAGAAAAAGACACTGGAGTTCGGACGTAGCCTATAGGCAGGGCAAAGGGGCGCGTATTCATTCTTGACAGATTGCCAAGGTAGCTAAACTATGGGGACG
Source organism: Syntrophaceae bacterium UBA3084 (assembly GCA_002367335.1). GTDB lineage: Bacteria > Desulfobacterota > Syntrophia > Syntrophales > UBA6807 > UBA3084. The sequence continues at coordinate 860 of DFBI01000027.1, forward strand.
TTTTCCTATCGCTGATTACTGCACAAACCTGATCCATAAGACGTATATTGGGATTTGGCTTAAATTTGTTCTTGACGTTCATAATTGAATTTAGTACTGATTTTTAGAAGTTACATGAAGAAAAATTCAATAATGTAGGGGAAAATGTCAGTAATTGTAAATCAATATCCTGATAGGCGGAAAATAATGCCGTATATATACACCAATATCACGGAATTTATTTCGGTCTATTGATGATGTTAAGCTGACCGCTTGCGATGCTCGTGATCAGCTTAACGCGGCGGATGCTTCGCCATTGCCATTGTTAGGCATTCCGCTTTGCGCTCCACCTAACAATGGCAATAGAGCAGAC
>DFBI01000027.1:1258-4936 GCA_002367335.1 Syntrophaceae bacterium UBA3084
CTCGCAGCTCATCCGCCGCGTTAGCCAAGGTATAAAATGAAACTGGCACACATATCGGTTAAGAACTATAAAGGACTAAGGGAGATTGAGAGCAACCTTTCTGACTTTGTTTGTGCCGTTGGTGAGAATAATGCTGGTAAGTCATCTTTGCTCCAGGCTCTACTTCTGTTCGTAAATGGAACAAAACTTAGTAGTGCTGAGTTCTATGAACCTGATAAAGAAATTCTCATTAAGGTCAGATTGACAGGTGTGACCGGCGAGACTCTTTCAACCCTCACTGATGAACATCGTACCAAAATTGAACCGTATGTTGATGCCGAAAACCTTGTGCTTGCGCGCCGTTACGCAACCGACGGATCATCCAAGCTCCGCATAGTCACCTTGGTACCTCGCGATCCCAAGTATCACGCTGACCAGATTGATGCTTTCTTCAAAGGAAAAAAGGTGAAAGAGAATGGCGAGGCATTGCGAACATTCTACCCAGAAACGACGACCCCTGCAGAAGCTGACAATGTGAGTACACAGAAAGCGGCCAAGGAGATTATTGAACGATATATTAACGCCATGCCTGTTGACCAATTGGCTCCTGATGATATTCCACTCCCAACTGGAATTGATAACAGCATTCGGTCACTCCTTCCAGAACCTGTATACATACCTGCTGTCAAGGATCTCGCTGATGACCTTAAAACAAAGGAAAGCGCCTCATTCGGTAAACTACTGAATATTTTGCTCGATGTAATTGAGGATGACCTTACTGAGGCTGCTGAAACTTTTGAAAACCTGCGTAAGAAACTAAATCGTGTGGTCAACGAAGACGGTTCCATCACTGATGATAGAATGGACAGAGTTAAGGAGATCGAGAATACAATTCAGACAAACTTGCAGGAAACATTCCGAAACGTTACGATTGAACTAGAAATACCTCCGCCCGAAATAAAGACAGTTCTATCAAATGCCACTATTGTAGCTGATGACGGTGTTCGCGGTCCTGTGGATAACAAAGGAGATGGTTTCAAAAGGGCAATCACGTTCAGCATTCTCAGGAGTTATGTACAACTTTCGCAGGATACCACTTGGAAGAAGGATGCAGACGATGCAAAGCCTACAAGGAAGAAGTTTCTATTCTTGTTTGAGGAACCAGAACTTTACCTCCACCCGCGCGCTCAGAATATTCTTTATGACGCACTTGCTCTAATCTCAGAAAAACACCAAGTGATAGTGACAACACACTCACCATTCTTTTTCTCTGCTGAAGAGACCAAAACATTTGTCAAAGTCAAAAAGGTTCAAAATGAGGACCTACCGAAACCAATTGGGGAGTGTTTAGCTATTGACCTCACGGATGTGACAGAGAAAGATAAGTTTCAACTAATCTCTTTTGAAAGCAGCAACCTTGCTTTTTTTTCTAACCGAATAGTACTTGTTGAAGGCGACAGCGAATTAATCGCACTTCCACATATCGCTCAACTACTTGATAGTCGCTGGGACTTCAAATCAACATCAACGAACCTAATAAAAATATCAGGCAAGGGCAGTTTCAAAAGGTATTCAGACTTTTTTTCCCGGTTTAATGTTGATGTGGCTATTGTTGCTGATCTCGATGTTCTTATCGAAGGTTTTGACAAAATAGAGCCATCTGAACACGCTATAGAATTACGAGAACAAATGCTTAAAGAGGTGGACACAATAATTAATGAGGAGAATAAACTTCCAGAACCGAAAGTGCGGTTGCTCAGAGATGAATTGCAACGTGATCGTGCGCAACAGCTTTACCATGATATTTGTGCCGCGCGCAGTGGTGGGGACCATGATACTGTCTCTCAACTATTGGATGAGTTGTTCATATTCGAACGAACAAAGCCAAGAATGGAAATACTGAAAGATACATCGAGGCCTGAAATATTGGATAGAAAACGAGAACTTTTATCGGAATTGCGAACAAACCATGTATATGTATTGGAGAAGGGTGCGATAGAAGACTACTATCCCGCCGAGGTCACTGGCCCCGACAAGCCCACTAAGGCACAATGTCTGTGTAATATAGTTAATACACCGGAAGCTGTCCGTGCCATGTGTGATGAAGTTGATGTCAATGGCGCCCCTGTATCTGAATTTGATGTAATCTTTCAGGAAATATTCAGTGGCTAACAAAATGCTGCACCTGATTCGGGCAAAAAAGCGGCCCTCCGGCATAATTCGGGGGGCATGATACTTAATTTTTTCAAAATGGTCCGTAAGAGCAATAAAATCGACATGTTTGCCTGACCAATCAATCAACTTGACCTCTATTCCGCTGGTGCTCCATAGAAGCAGGTGATTTTGAATAGCCCAATGAAGATATGGATTTAAAAGTAAATGGATAAACAGGTTGTTTCAAAACAAAGGGTGGCTGATCACGGCGAGGTGTTGACCGGAAAGCGGGAAGTCAACGCCATGCTCGATATGGTCAAACAGGAAACGGAGCGCATTGAATCTCGTTTTCTGGAACCTGCCTGTGGTACGGGAAATTTCTTGGCGGAAATTCTGGAGCGGAAGCTATCCGTCGTTGAAAATCGTTACGGTAAGAGCCAGTTGGAATATGAGCGGTATGCTATTCTTGCCGTATCCTCCATCTATGGAATTGATATTCAGGAAGACAACGTTCAACAGTGTAGACAGCGCCTTTTTGGGATTTTTGATTGGACATACAGCGACCTTTATAAAAAAACAGCGAAAAACCAATGCCGTAATACAGTTAGGTATATCTTGGACCGCAACGTTGTCTGGGGTGATGCACTTGACTTGAAGACTGTTGGGGATAGTCCACAACCGATTGTCTTTTCCGAGTGGTCACTCGTCAACGGCAGCATGCTCAAGCGCAGGGATTTTAGCTTTCGTGGCCTGCTGGAGCACGAATCCATGAAGGAACTGCCGCTGTTTTCGGATTTAGGCGAGGATGTCTTCATTCCCAGGCCGGAGAAAGAATACCCGCTGACACATTTTCTGGAGGTTGCCGATGTTGACAAGCAACAACTATAATCCCGATGTGCTGTCCTGTCTCGCTAATCTGAGCAGTGACGAGGTGTTTACACCACCTCAACTTGTAAACAGTATACTGGATTTGCTGCCTGTGAATATCTGGAGCGATCAGAATGCCCGGTTCCTCGATCCCTTCTGTAAGACCGGCGTGTTTCTGCGCGAGATTGCAAAACGGCTGGATGCGGGGCTGGAAAGGCAAATACCTGACCGGCAGAAACGCATCGACCACATTTTCAAAAACCAGCTTTATGGTATCGCCATCACCGACTTGACCGCACTGCTGTCCAGACGATCGGTTTATTGTTCCAAGACCGCTAACGGGAAATACTCTGTATGTGAGGCATTCGACAATCCACAGGGCAACATTCGCTTTGAACGGATTGAGCACACATGGAAAAATGGGCGCTGTGCTTTCTGCGGGGCCAGCGAAGCCAATTATGAGCGAGGTGAAGAACTTGAAACCCACGCCTATCAGTTTATCCATACCGAGAACCCGGAGGAGATATTTAACATGAAATTCGATGTCATTATAGGAAATCCACCGTATCAATTGAGTGATGGAGGCGCTGGGGCAAGCGCAATGCCAATATATCAGAGATTTGTAGAGCAAGCGAAAAAGCTGAATCCGCGTTACTTTATACTACTCCCCAAAAACTG
>DFBI01000124.1:0-2004 GCA_002367335.1 Syntrophaceae bacterium UBA3084
TTTCCATCGGCATCCACTGCACTTTTTTCTGCAATATCGATGGCAGGAAGCATCGCATCGAGTGTTGACTGCACAGTTGAATCAGCGACATCCCAGCCAGGATCACCATTCATAGCTTCGATACTAACAGGATTGATTCTTGGATGCTGGTAGTCATACCTTAGTCCTAAGAGCAGGTTGAACCGTCCGAATGTCACTGTATCGCTGAAGTATGCAGCCATGGCTTTTACACCATAATCCCTGTAATATCCCCTCCAGTACATGAAGCGATAAAAATTTGAATCTGCAGGAACATCCGGGGCACCATCGCCAGTAAAATCCATTGTGGATTCATTGTAGTTCCAGTTGATCTGCATATTTCCGACATAAACGGATTCTGTATAAGCATTTCTGTCTGCATACTCGACGCCTAGCTTGATATCATGGCTTGCACCGAAGAGTGAATCATTGAAGTAATTGACGAGGAGATTATACTGGTTGACCGGTCTTTCAACATAATAGCGCGATTCTCCAGTAAGTCCGTTAGGGCCTTTCATTATTGAATTGGTGACATCCCAGAATACGGTATGCTCAAAATTAAGGTCGTCCATCGGGGTCAAATTGAATCCTGCGTCGGAGAATCCGAATTTAGCAGATACAAAAAGATTATTCCCGAACATGTGTTCATCCTGGAGTTTTACAATCGGGCTTCCGAAGTGATACCTTCCGCCCTGGTAGTAACCGCCAGGAAGTGCAGCAGAGGAAGACCTTCCGTATTTGTTCTTTCTTCCTACATGGATGAAAGCCTCAAAGCGGTTTTCCGGAATTATCTGGAGGTTGAATTTGGCAGCCATATTCTGAAGAAGTGTATCATCCTTCCTTTGGTAAACGGTTGTTGTATGGATATCCTGTATTCCCCAGGACCCCCAGAACCAGGCTTTATCCTTCAGTAGAGGAAGTCCAAGATTGAATCCGTAGTCCTTGTTATCGCGGATCAGATTGAGCCCTCTAAAGCCTGGCTCTGTTTCCTGAATTTCTGCGACATAGTCCTCGTTTTTCGCCTGGAATTTCTCATCGATTAAATAAAAACGGCCGCCCAGTGAAATCCTGTTTCCGCCTCTTCGTGTAACCATGTTGATGGCAATTCCGCCAGTCTGGACGGTGACATCAGCACCGCCGACCACGATGTTCATCTCTTCGAAAGCATCAAAGTCATAATAACTTGGTGATGCTCCGATTGCAGCAGGGTCGGTGATGACCATTCCGTCCATTGCCCATACATTGTTGCTATAATCGGGCGAGCCTCTTCCGACATAGTCGGATTGCTGGCCTGATTCTGCGCCTCCGACATTCTCACGGTCTGTAATAACGGATGGGGCCATCTGGAGGACGACCCAGGGGTCTCTTGCCGTGGGCAGAGACTGCAGGACTTCGTGGGTAACATTAGAACCTACCGAAGTTTTTTTGGTATCGACAACAGGAGTAACAGCCGTAACCGTAATTGCTTCTTCAAGGGTTCCCATTTCCATTGTGAGGTTCAATTGTACGTTCGAACCAACAACGACGATGATGTTTTCCTGGATAATAGTATTGAAGCCTGATAATTCGGCCTTGATTGTATAATCTCTTGCGGGTGGGAGAGAGAGGAATCTGAATATTCCCTCAGCCGAGGTGATTGCTGTCATAGGAGCTGTTAATAAACCTGTCAAGGTAACATTCACACCAGGAAGAAAATTACCATCTGCATCGCTGATTGTTCCGTAGATATTACCTGTTCTGACCTGCGCCATTAGAGAAGATGAAAGAAGAACTACACATAAAAAAACTAATATTTTTCGCAATTAAGATCTCCTTTTTGCTCCTCCTTTTTAGGAGGAAAAGTTTAACCAAATCCTTAGAGTGATAAATCTCACTCCAACTAATACCTTTATGTTTGTGTTATCCTTTATTTCACCTCCTATTAAATAGACTTATTTAAAATTTTCAATATATCTTTTAATTTTATATGCATTTTCCATGCCAAAT
>DFBI01000124.1:2032-3206 GCA_002367335.1 Syntrophaceae bacterium UBA3084
AAATTACCATATTTTATATCTCTAATGATATCAATAAGTTAGTATTTGCTTTTGTAAATTAGCCCCTTCAATAATCCAATAAATTGAATTTAATCCAATTTATTGGAATTATACGACATCAAGAAAAGATTTTTATGTTTTTTTTATCTCTTAATCTAGGACAGATTCATACATTCGATTGGTCTTCCAGAATTATTGACCAGAAATTTAAACTTTTTTTAGAGATATTCTTACTTTCTTCAATTGTTTTTTTATATCATCCAATATGAAAGGCTTAAATTCTTAATAAATAGGAGATCTTGAAGAAAAAGCCCCGCTTTGTCTCGAGGAAATTGTCACTTTCTACATACTCACGGTTTTCCCATTGAAGCCTTTTAAATACCGATCCATATCCAATGTGAATAACAGTCCCTGGGATATAGGTGAAAGAAGCAAGAAAATCAGCCGTTAACTTCTCCCAATATGTGTTATACTCCACGATTCCTCTGAAAAAAAGATATTTATTAACCTGAAATGTGGTGTGGTTGCGAAGAAGAGTGTAATCATATATTTTTTCTCTGTCAGATTCCCGGTAAAAGTCGCTGTATGCAAGTGAAAAACTGGAATTTAATTTATCAAATGGCTGGTACATGAATCCAAAGCTTATACGACTTCCGTATCCTTGATAAGGGTCATCAGGGTCATAAAATATTGATTTTGTATGCATGAAATAGAGATTTAAAAATAGGTATTTTGTTAACTGGGAAGAGGCCCGACAACCTAAGCCGCTTGTGTTAAAGCGCTGGTTTTCAAAGACTTCATTTGCAAGGATTGTGTCTATACGGAACTGAGTGCTCCTTGGCAGACGGAAGCGAAGAGTAAAAAGGTTGAAACTTTCAAACATGTTTGAATATTTATCATGGATATGGTAACTCCAGTAAAACGGTTCGATTTTTTTAAAAAAATTGGATTTAGGATAAATCTGATACATAGAAAAGACAGCCAAGCGGCTTATACCTGTACGAGTTATAAAACCGCCATCTATTTGAAAATCCTTTGATATATCCTGAAATCCAAAGTCAAGAGCAACCTTGCGTGTGCCGTAATTGTATCTGAGTGCCAGTGCATGACCACTATTGCTCTTGCTATTATCTGGATTTTTGGTTAAGGAGCCGATAATGTGGTATTCAGCCAC
>DFBI01000025.1 GCA_002367335.1 Syntrophaceae bacterium UBA3084
GGAGAACTCACCAGGGATAAAATCATTCTGGAGGCCACAAGCGGAAATACGGGTATAGGTCTTGCTCTTGTAGCCGCGGCTAAGGGTTATAAACTTTTTTTGGCAATGCCCGAGTCAGCCAGTAAGGAAAGAAAAAAAATATTGAAAGCCATGGGAGCGCAATTATTTTTTACACCGGCAAATCTTGGAACAGATGGCGCCATAGAAGTGGTGTACAATATGTTGCGTGAAAATCCGGAGAAATACTTTGTTCCGGATCAACATAATAACGAAGATAATGTGATGGCCCACTATTACGGCACAGCAGAAGAAATATGGCGTCAGACAGAGGGTAAAGTTACAATGGTTGTAGCTTCACTGGGCACATCGGGCACTGCTATGGGTATTTCCAAGAGGCTCAAGGAATATAATGAGAATATAAAAATCATAGGGGTTGAACCATATCTGCGCCATAAAATACAGGGTCTGAAGAACATGAAGGAATCTTACCAGCCCGGCATTTTCGAGAGAGATCGTCTGGATGAAAAGGTAAATATCCTGGACGATGATGCATTTGAAATGGCCAGGAGACTTACTCGTGAAGAAGGCATTCTGGCAGGTATGAGTTCAGGCGCCGCCATGCATGTTGCTTGTGAAAAAGCAAAAGAAATGAAAAGCGGTGTGATTGTAGTAATTTTTCCTGATGGGGGAGAAAGATATCTCAGTACGGAACTCTTTGCGGACAAAGAAGAGACGCCTCTCCAGTTATTCAATACACTGACAAGGACAAAGGAATCTTTTAAACCGTTAGATTCTGAGCGGATACTTATGCACTCATGCGGTCCCACAGTTCATGATGTTCCTCATATAGGGACATATCGCCGTTTTGTCGTTTCGGATATGATCGCCCGATATCTGGAATTCAACGGTTACAAGGTAAAACATGTTTCCAACATCATAGATTTATCCGACAGATCGATAGTGGGCGCTGCTCAGGCTAACATAAGTGTCAAAGAATTCACGAACCGACATGCCGGGCAGTTTATTACAGATCTTAGAAAACTCAATATCAGGCATGAAAATGCCTATCCGAGGGCAAGCGAAAATATAGATGCAATGATTGAACTTGCCGGGAAGTTAGTGGAAAAGGGATATGCTTATGAAAAGTTGAGATCCGTCTACTTCGATATATCAAAGCTTGATGATTACGGGTTGCTGTCAAACATAGATCTGAATGAAGTCAAACATACAAAGACTGTAAACCAGGATAATTATGAAAAAGACAACCCTGTCGATTTCGCCCTCCTTAAGAGATCGACACTTGCCGAATTAAAGAAGGGAATTTACTTCAAAACCCGGTGGGGGAATATCAGACCGGGCTGGCATCTTGAATGTGCGGCAATCTCGCTGAAATATCTGGCAGACACTTTTGACATTTACGCGAGTGGTTCAGATATTATTTTCCCTCACTGTGAAAATGTCATGGCCATAGGGAAGGCTGCGACAGGAAAGCAACTTGCCAATTACTGGCTTAATGTCGAACTGGTTATGCTGAATGGTAAAAAAATGTCCCGATCTCTCAACAATTCATTTACATTGGAAGATCTCGAGAAAAGAGGATACAGCGGAAGAGAAATCAGGTATTTCCTGCTCAGTTCACATTACAGAAAACCGCTGAATTTCTCATTCGGCGCACTGGATACGGCACGTAATACTACTAAAAGACTCAATGGCTTTATCCAGAGGCTGATTCAATTTACCCCTGGTCCAGGGACCCCTGATATTGGCCAGTTTATCTATAATGTTAATCAGGATTTTACCGCGGCAATGGATGACGATTTCAATATTTCCGGCGCTCTTGCGGCAGTATTTGAATTCGTGAAGAAAGTCAACGTTCCCTTGACCGAGAGAAGACTCAACAAAAGGGAATGGAATAAGATTATCAAAACGATGAAAAAGATAGATTCCGTTCTCGGAATCATGGATTTTCAAGAGGCTGAGATCAGTGAAGAAGCATTGGATCTTTTGAAAAAAAGAGCTGAGGTCAGAGCCGCGGGCAACTGGAGTGAATCAGACCGCATTAGAGAAAAACTTTCAGATATGGGGATAATCGTTCTCGATACCCCCAACGGAACTATATGGAAGATAAAGTAGGAGGCTGCCCGACAATGGCCATTTTCCGCAATCTCTGCGTCATGCTCATAGGTGGCCGGACCCTGCTTCCTGGCTGGGAAAAATATTTTTCTTTGGATTCTTTACCACTGCAGTGCAGTTATCTCAAGGGGCCAATAATGTTTCGACTAATAAGTCAACCGAACGACATTGGCGACAAACAATCTTTCCTTCTTTGTTAACAAGAATTAAAGTCGGCACGCCTCTTATGCCATAAGTTCTTGCCACTCCCCCGCTTTCATCCAGAAGAACTTTGTAAGTAAGCCCGTACTTCAAGGCAAAGGAATTTACCCTCTTCCGAGATTCCTGTATGTCTACATTTAAGATGATAAGTCCTCTGTCTTTATATTGCAGGTGCAATTTTTTTAAATAAGAAGTTATCGCTCGGCAGTGTGGACACCACGTTGTACTAAAATTGATAAGGACCACCTTGCCCTTGTAATCGCTTAGTTTGATTTCTTCTCCCGTCAAATCTTGTAACGCAAAATCAGGAGCAAGGTTCTCGATACTCTGTTTCCTGATATTCCATTTATCCTGTGAAAAAACAGCAGGACAAGAAAAACTGATAAAGATTACTATTGAAAAAAATGTTAGAAAATAAATACCTGCCTTATTCATGTTTTCTCCTTTCAAATCCATAAATTTCCTGCCTGGATTAAAAAATATTCCCCCATCGCTATTAAAACCCAGCCAAATATTTTATTAACCCTTGTCATCCACAGGCCCGATTTAGGGATACTGGTGAGAATTTGGGTAAAAGTGCCAACGATTATGAGCAGCGTTCCCATGCCACATGCGAACACAAACATGAGACTCACTCCAAACACAATATTTTGTTTGGCAGCAACCAGACTCAGTAAAACAGCGAATACAGGAGCCGTGCATGGCCCAATTATTAAACCCGAAACAGCACCGACAAGAAAACTGCCAACAACCCCGCCTTTCCCACCTTTTAGCTGAAACCTGGATAAGAAATTCGGAGTCCTGACTGAGAACATAAAAACTCCGAGCATGGATAACCCCATGAAAATACATATATTGGCTATTACAAAATACACCCAGGGATTTGTTTGAATCTGCCCGAACAATTTACCGGACAGGGCGGCAAAGCCACCTAAGGCGGTGTACATTAAAGCCATACCAAGAACATACACTACAGAAAGGGCAAACCCCTTCAGCCTTGAAGCGCTGCTGTGCGCCCCGATATAGGCAACAGTAATTGGAAGCACCGGATAAACGCAAGGCGTCAAACTGGCCAGTACACCGCCCAGATATGCAGCCATAAGGGCCAGGATAAATGATCCTTGTAGATATACGTCAGGATTTTCAAGAAGATTAATTATCACTTATATCAAATCTCATATCCAGAAAGATCTTCCGCGTTCTTAACGTGAAAAATATCGTGAAACTGGTGCAATAATTTCACGATTTCCTCACAAACCCGCGATTGTACCAGATACTGTGCCTGCGCTTCGCGTATTCCAGGTCGATCTTGCCTGTAAAAATTCCCGGCAGCAATGGCCAGTTCTCCTTGAATATGAAGGCTCCAAGGTGAATGATGATCCCGATGATGATCAGGATAGTACCGAGGTTATGCAACAGTGAAGTCCAGAGCATAAAAACCCGAGAAAAGTTAATATCAGGCAGGTTGTCAAGCACCTTGATAGCGCCTGTAAAGACCAGGATCAGCAGAGAAAATCCAATAAATACGTAGGCCAGACGCTGCTCGGGCAGATATTTATCATTTTCAGGTTCTTTACCATAACCAAAAGTAGCCATAATAAGTTTTACTGATCCCTTCATATCGCCTTTGCGGGGCAGCATATCGAAATCCCTGCGTATGCCATGGAAAACAATGTGATATGTTATGGCTAATATAAGGACAGCTGCTGCCCAGTAGTGAACAGACAGAGTAACGGAAAAATCGGAAAGCCATGATAAACCAGGCAGACGGTTTATCATATAACGTCCAGCCATGGGGAACTGCCCGAATAACCCGGTTAAAATAAGAACAAATGTTGAAATTGCCACTGTACAGTGCACGAAGAGAACGGAAAGACCATGACGCTTAATCTTGTTCTTAATAGCTTTTTCCTTAGTCATTGTTTTTACCCCCCTTCATGGTCTTATATGCCGCTCCAGCGGCGGCGGCAATACCTGCAATCGGAGCTATTGCCATGCTCCAGGCTATACCGTTTGCGGTGTCTGTGAAATTCTCCATATCAACAGGCATACCCGGGAAACCGGGGGTCTTCGGGTGAGATTGCGCCGCTTTCTGTTTCATCAATTCGGCATTAATTTTTTCAAAGGGCACAGGTGATACGTAAAAAGTGGATGTGCCGCCATTTTCTTTATCACCATAAACATAACCGTTGGTTTCGGCTGCCCTCTTATAGGCCAATGCACGCATTTTTTCTTTCTCTCCAAAAACTATTGCATTGCGTGGGCACGCCTCCACGCAGGCCGGCGTCTGGCCTGATTTAACTCTGCTGTAGCAAAGATCACATTTATACATTACACCACCCCCCGCAATCCCCGGTATAATCTTCATATATAATCCGACTCCGGCCTGCCGGGCCGGTATCCCCCACGGACACACAGAACGACACTTGGCTCCCCCCAAGCATATATCAGAATCTATAACCACCGGACCTTCAGGCATTTTGTGGTTTGCGCTCAAGGGGCAAACATTAGCGCATGGCGGATTATCACAGTGCATACAGCGCCGGGGAACTGACAGATCGTATCTCTTGCCGCCGTGCTCTACATTTACATTTTGCACAAAGGTCCAGTTATACGGTGTCAGCCTGGTTGTTAAATCCTTTTTGTCGGACCAATCCTCTTTTTTCTTTTGGGGCCAGTTATCAGGTATATCCTTTACAGGGTCAGGGAACCGATCTTTGTTTTCCTCCCGGCAGGCAGTTACACAAGCAGGGGTATCTAACCCTTTACAACCATCACACCTTGTCAAATCAATCATGGTACCCACTTGTGCAACATCGGACGCCACGGCATTCCTGCCAAAACCCGTCAGGGCGACTCCACTCGCCACACCGGCCGCGGCAGACCGTTTCAGGAATTCCCTTCTTGAAAAATCAGACATTTTTCATATCCCTTCTCGTTTATAAAGAAGATATAGAGCGGTTATTAAAATATGTATATTAAAACAGCTATCATTAAAGTGCCATTATTATTTGCCTTGAAAGTATGCCAGCCAGGCCCTGTCACAGGTCCATAGCAAAGAGAGCAGATCCAGTCACAATTCCAAAGATAAGATTGAATACTTTAATAAGAACTGACTTTTTACGCCACAGTGACGGAGGATGCTGCGGAACGCATCCCCGATGAGTCGGGATTTACACGGCCGTCATGGTTTCAGTACTATGTGTTTCCTCTTCTCGCCTTTATTCTTTTCTTCTACTATCCTCTTCATATTTTCGTTTATCAATTTTACGGCATCGGCTATTCTGTCTGTTTTTACCACAACGCATACAAATTTATTCAATAACCTTACGATATTAGGCCCAAATTTTCTGCCGGCCATAACATCGATACCGCTCATGACAGAGGCCGTGGCCCTGGCCTTACCGGGGTCTCCATGTTTTAATGATTCATCTTCTTCGTATTTCACATTTTCCCGTGTCTCGACAAATTCCGCTCTGCCGTCAGAAAATTTGTAAATGTGAAAATACTTTGCCATTCCAAAATGGTCGTCATTAAAATTTTCTCCATCATCTGTGCAAAAAGCAATAATTAATTCCATACATATTCTCCGTATTCCCGTGTATTATTTGAAAGCGTTGATCTTTTCCAGTAACATTGCTTCCGGCATGGCTCCGACAATATCTCCTACCTTATTGCCGTCCTTGAAAACGAGAAGGTTTGGTATGGACCGGATATTGAATTTGGCCGAAGTGTCCGGGTTACTATCGACATCAAGCTTCCCGAATACGATATTACCTTTCTGACTCGAGGCCAACTTCGCAATAACAGGCCCTATCATCTTGCAGGGCCCGCACCATTCAGCCCAGCAGTCAACAACCAGAAACGGATATTTTGCAATCGCCTCATCCACGTTTCCATCAGTAATAACAACCGGATAATCAGGGTTAGCTGATAAAACTTCTCTCAGTTTTTTCTCCTTTTCCTCTTTTTCCAATACCTCTTTTGCACTATTTGATCCGTAGTTGAGTACCTGATTGACAAATGTTTTTTCTTGCTGCACACCTATAGTGATAGACCCTTTTTCCTCATTGATGACCTGTTGGGGAACGGATGAAACATTGAACATTCTTGCCCTGTCAATCATTTCCTGGGCTTCTATGCATCGTGAAACTATCTTTCCACCGGACTCGATAGCAATCTGGTTAGAGAGGACAACCGCTTTCGGGCAGTGTGGGCAGGCAGGTGTGACATATGTTTCTATCAGCATGTCCCTGTCAATGTTTTTCAGCTTTTCTCTGGATGAAGCATCGAGGGCGCTGTCCCCGCGTGAGATCATAGAGATGGCTTCAATGAAAGAACCTGCCTCATACCCTGCGGGCGCTCCAAAGTATTGAACCGGATACCAGCCGTTGCCATCACCAATGATAACGGTTGGAGAAACAGTAATACCCCGTTTCTTTGCTTTTTCTTCGTACATACCATTAGAATCTACATGGACCTTATCGTTTATTTCTGATAATTCTTTCAAAAATTCTTTTGTAAAATCGATATACTCACTGTTGTTATTTCCCGAAATAAGGTCGGTGGAAAACAGCTTGATGTAAACATCATCCTTGAGTTCCGCGTCAAACTTTTCCCTGATTTGTTGCCTTGTTTTGTCGTCGAATATCATTTTTTTTCTCCCTTTTTTACTCGCCTGTCCGGCTTGTAGTATTATAAAATATTTCTTTTTATCTTAAAATGCTGGCATTTTTTCATAATTGACAATGCCCATAATCTCATCTATATTAGGGCTACAATATATTCGGAGATACTAATATAATGTCAGTTCTTTTTTTGTCAAGCATGAAATATGGAAATGCTATCTTTTCCTTTTCTAAAATGTTTGTAAATAATTATAATAAATAAAGATACTTGGCATTGCCTTTCATGATTTTCCAGTGTGTGCCCCGATGTAATGTCAAAAGCAATTTGACTTGTGAAGAGCGATGATTAATAAAGGTAAAAGAGGTAATTAAAATGTCAAGGGGTAATGAGTCTGGCCCTACAGGAATGAGGTTATGATAAGAACCCTGTTTCGTACAATCTCTTAAAACTTGCCATCGGTATGGCAAACGAATTACTTTCTCAATTAATAAGGAGGCATAATATGGTGAAACTAAAGAATATATTTATATTCGCTCCGATAAAAACAGGGTATGGCGATAGGAGTGGTAAGGTTACAGACAGGCACATTGCTTTTTACAAGCGCAGATGTAAATACTTGGGCGCCGTTATCCCGGAACCATTTTACCTCGATAAAGGATTACGCGAAATTCCTGCACAATTGGGAATAGATAATAATGATAAGATAGGAGAATTGCAGAAGTTAGCCGCTTCTATTCATGAATCTGGCACCAAGGTAATTGCGCATCTCAACCATCCGGGGAGAATGGCAAACCCAAACATTCCAGGCAATTATTTTATTTCTTCCACGGACAGACCCTGTGAAAACGGTGGTGCAACTCCCATCAGAATGGATAAAAACAATATGGAGCAGGTTACGGACCTGTTTGCGAAAGCCGCCCTGCGTGCAAAAAAGGCCAATTTTGATATTATCGAATTACAATTTGGTCATGGTTATCTTTTGGCACAATTTCTTTCACCTTTTGTTAATGACAGGACCGACAAATACGGTGGAAGTTTTGAGAACAGGATAAGGTTTCCTTTAGAGGTTCTGCAAGCTGCTAAAGAATCCGTAGATTTGCCCATCATCGCCCGGATAAGCGGTGATGAAATGATACCAAACGGGATAAAACTGCCTGAAATGATAGCATTTTCAAAGATACTGGAAAAACATGGTGTCAAAGCTATACACGTGTCTGCCGGCACGGTCTGTTCCACACCCCCCTGGTATTTTCAGCATATGTTTGTTCCCAAGGGTAAAACATGGGAAATGGCAGGTAAAATTAAAGAAGAGATAACGATTCCCGTAATATTCGTCGGGCAGATCAATATGGCCGAAGATATCGAAAAATTACGCGCTGCATTTCCAACTGATTACATCGCCGTAGGCAGGGCTTTAATAGCAGATCCCGACTTTATCGGTAAATATCAGGGTGAAGTAAAAGGTGTTATCAGTCCCTGTCTGGCCTGTGCCGAGGGCTGCCTGGGTGGAGTAAAATCGGGACAGGGCCTTCAGTGTCTTGTTAATCCTCAGGTAGGTAAAGAAACAGAAACTATTGAAAGGACCGAACAACCTAAACGATATGCCATCATAGGTGGTGGTCTGACCGGGATGGAAGCTGCAATAATCTTGAAAGAAAGAGGACATGATGTTGACCTTTATGAAAAAGATGAACTGGGTGGACAATTTAACCTGGCACCTCTAACACCTAATAAAAGATCAATGGCAAAGCTGGTTCCGTACCTGAAAGAAAGATTGAAAGAAAACAATGTTAATATAATCTTTAAAGAAGCAACAAAATCAGATCTTACAAAAAAATATGATGGTGTAATTATAGCAACCGGTTCAAAGCCATCTGTGTTGTCTATTCCGGGTTTAGATAAGTTCTATTGGGCAGATATCTTACTGGAGGAGAATTTGCCGGAAAACAAGAACGTTCTGATCATCGGTGGCGGTCTTATAGGAGTGGATATTGCTACCGGATTGATACCGAGGAACAACAAAATCACCATTGTTAAAAGGACAACCGATTTTGGTGAAGATATGGAAATGATTGCCAAGAATCTTTCCCTTAAAATAATGAAGGAAAAGGGTACTGTCTTCAGCGATCACACATATATCAAAAAGATAGAAGGAAAAACTGTTTACGCTGAGCGGAATGAAGAGGATATACAGTTTGCTGATATAGATATCATAGTTGTTTCCACCGGAATGAAAAGTTACAACCCTCTTGAGGAAGAGTTAAGGGGAAAAATGCAGGTATATGTAGTTGGTGATGCCAAAGAAATAGGAAACGCCCAGGACGCTATTAGAGATGGATATGAGATTGCGAAGAAATTGTAGACAACATAAAAACTATATCACGGGCATATAACTCACACAGGAGCCTTTATGGGGGAATTATATAAAGATTCAAAGGTTGAATTAACAAGATTTACCGCAGCGCACTATGATTCAATCATGAATTTGATGAGCCTTGGCCGTTATGCTCACTTTATAAAAGAAGCGGTTTCTCTGATGCACATACGCCCGGAAGATAAGATTCTTGACCTGGGATGTGGCACAGGAAGGAATGCTTCCCTGATGACATCATACCTTTCCGAAAAAGGCGGGTTATTGGGAATGGATATCTCGGATGAGATGGAAAAACAATTTTGTTCCCGCTTTAAAGAGTTCACGAATATTTCGTTTCTTAAGAATCGGATTGACCAGCCGTTTGAATTTACAGGAACTTTTGATAAGGCATTTATTTCATTCGTTATACATGGATTCCCTCACGAGGTAAGAGAAAAAACCATTCAAAATGTTGCTGATCATCTCAGGCCGGGGGGTAAGTTTTTTATTTTAGATTATAACGAATTCTCACTGCGGGATATGCCACTGTATATGCGTGTTCCTTTCAAGATCATGGAATGTCCCCATGCATTTGATTTCATAAAAAGGGACTGGAAGGGAATCCTCAAAGATTTCGGATTCAACACGTTTCATGAACATCTGTTCTTCTGGAATTATGCAAGGCTCCTTGAGGCATCTTGACAGTGAACAATTTATGGTTTTGTAAAAAGCTTCACTATGCCGACACGTCGGCATTA
>DFBI01000228.1:0-4744 GCA_002367335.1 Syntrophaceae bacterium UBA3084
CCATCAATGCCGTACCGGAGATCTGTAGGAAACCTCTTCTGCTAACATCCATAACTCCATGCTCCTTTCTATAGTTAGTAATACTACTCCAACTATTCCCCTTTCCAAGCACGGGAGGCATGGCCGTTTCCAGTTATACCCATTGTCCACTCATCATGGATCGACTCTTTAGATAAAGTGGATCGGAGAATGATCTTTAAGAAAAAGGACAAAATAACAGGGCTAAAAATCCGCACTTGATAAAACGTGGGAAGGCAACCGCTAAGTGTCCTGTCGATGATTTTTCTTATATAGGTACTAATTCATTAGTGTCAAGATTTTTTATAGGAGTACGGCAAATACAGGGCACTTTCCATATTCATATTGACAGTTAATCGACTTTAATATAATTTCAAAACATGTCGTAACTACTCAGGTTGTCAGGTTCAAGCCTGTCCTGGCGCGACTTGATGCGCATTCCCGGCACAATCGCACTGAATGCTGCGCCAGGAGTTTCTACGCAATGGGACAGGGAAGCCAGGTTTGGGCCAGGGGTTCACAGTTGGCCGCCTTTTCCCATTCAACATTCGATGTTAGACGTTCGATGTTCGATGTTCATTTTGGTTCCGGCTTGTCCGGGTTAGGGAGGATATTTGATAATGAGTAACGATGAAAAACGATTAGCCGAGAGTTGTATTAACACCATTCGCTTTCTTTCTGTTGACGCTATACAGAAAGCCCGATCAGGGCATCCGGGTTTGCCCATGGGGGGAGCCGCAATGGCATATACTCTCTGGACAAGGCATCTTAAGCATAATCCCGCTAATCCGAAGTGGGTGGATCGGGATCGATTTGTCCTTTCTGCGGGACATGGTTCAATGCTTCTCTATTCCCTCCTTTATTTAACCGGTTATGATCTTTCGCTTGAAGATATCAAAGACTTCCGGAAATGGGGCAGCAAGACTCCTGGTCATCCGGAACTCGGGATAACACCGGGCGTTGAGGTAACAACCGGGCCCCTCGGTCAGGGGATAAGCAATGCGGTGGGTATGGCCATAGCCGAGGCATATCTGGCAGCCATATACAACAGGCCCGGCCATGAGATTGTTGACCACTACACCTATGTCATTGCCGGGGATGGAGACCTTATGGAAGGAGTCGCTTTCGAAGCCTCCGCTCTGGCGGGACACCTTGGTCTTGGCAAATTAATTGTTCTCTATGATGATAACCATATTTCCTTAGCCGGGTCCACATATCTTACTTTTACGGAAGATCTGCAGAAGAGATTTGCAGCCTGTAACTGGCATGTTCAATATGTGGAAGATGGAAACGATATTGCAGAGATAGACAAGGCATTGATAAATGCCAGGGAAGAAACAGGACGTCCTTCCATTATTTCTGTTCGTACCTTGATAGGCTATGGCGCTCCTAACAAACAGAACACTTACGGAGCCCACGGATCACCTCTTGGCCCTGAAGAAGTTATAGCGGCTAAAGAAAACATCGGCTGGCCGACGGAACAGGAGTTCTTTATACCCGATGATGTATTGAAGCACATGCAAGGCGCTTTGAATATTGGTGAAAAGCATGAATTTGGATGGAGAGCTGCATTCAATCGATATAAAGAAGCTTTTCCCGAGGATGCGGCTGATTTTGAGCGCGTCATGGATGGAAAATTACCTGAGAATTGGGATTCAGACCTTCCTCAATTTGATTCCGACACGAAAGGCATTGCCACGCGAAAGGCTTCCGAAACCGTTATGCAATATCTCGCGACATGTTTACCGGAATTTATTGGAGGGTCTGCCGATCTGAACCCATCCTGTTTTACCTGGCTGAAGGGTTACGGGGATTTTGAGGCCCCTGATACCGTTCCCGGGGATTCACAGGGCGCCGTTGGCAGTCGCTGGGATTATGGAGGACGAAACATTCATTACGGCGTTCGTGAGCATGCAATGGGCGCCATATCCGGGGGGATGGCTTTGCATGGCGGCATCATTCCATTTACGGGAACATTTTTGGTATTTTCCGATTATATGCGACCACCCATGCGCCTTGCCGCTTTGATGGGCATACGGGTTATTTATGTCTTTACCCATGACAGCATCGGCGTGGGCGAAGATGGTCCGACACACCAGCCCGTTGAACAGATTATGAGCCTGCGCAATATCCCGAATCTGACCGTTATCCGGCCTGCCGATGCCGCAGAGGTTGTGGAAGCCTGGAGGTTTGCTATCCTCAATAGAAAAGGTCCGACGACTCTAATTTTTACACGCCAGAATGTTCCGAACCTGGATCGCTCAGAGTACGCATCGGCGCGTAACCTCCGGAAGGGCGGATACATATTGTGGGAATCCGCAGAAGGTTTGCCCGAAGTCATTCTGATCGGTACCGGGTCTGATCTGCACATCGCTCTTGAAGCAGGAAAGAAGCTGGCCGAAGAGAAAATTCATGTGCGAGTCGTCGCACTTCCAAGCTGGGAAATTTTTGATGGTCAACCGGAAGAATACAGGGAGAAAGTCCTGCCATCGTCTGTAAAGGCACGTGTGGCAGTTGAAGCCGGGATCAGACAGGGATGGGAACACTATGTGGGGCTGGAAGGAGCCGTTGTCGGCATGGATGGTTTCGGAGCCAGCGCACCTGCTTCGGTTCTGTATGAAAAGTTTGGCATTACAGAGGAACATGTGATCCAGGCAGCAAAGAAGCTTGTCAAGTGAAGTAACAGGTAACAGGTAACAGGGATCGGGGGCCATAAGCGCTAAGTTATTTTTGCCCAGGAGGGAGTGAAAAAAATGAACATCGAACATCGAACGTCCAACATTGAATTTTGAATGGGAAAGATGAAGAAACAGGGGAATTAATTAAGATTTTTGTTACAAGCATCAAAACGGCTGAAAAGAAACAGAAATAACCATTGAATGTTCGGTATTGGGTATTTGTTTTTCATTCGATGTTGGACGTTCGATGTTCAATGTTCGACGTTCAAAACAACTTAGCGCTTATGGGATCGGAGGTCAGAAATTCAGCCTCCAACCCGAAAAGGGGTATCAGAATGTTTACACCAAATTGGCATATTCGTCTTGGAAACTACCAGCATCAGGTGGATACTGTCCTGGCTGAATTGAAGAAAAATCATATCATAGAGCGGATCTGGTCAAAGGATTATACTGTGTGGAAGCCGGATTCTGCAGAGATCAGCAACCGCCTGGGATGGTTAGAAAGCCCGCTGAACATGAACGGAAACATTAACAGAATGGAACAGCTGGCTGGTGAATTACGTACGGAGGGATTCACTCACGCCCTGCTTCTGGGAATGGGTGGATCGAGTCTCGCCCCCGACGTCCTGAGAAAAACTTTCGGCGTTTCAAAAGGATATCTTGATCTTGCGGTGTTCGACAGTACCGACCCGGCTTATGTTCTGTATCATACAAAAAGGCTTGACCCGGAGAAAACCCTTTTTGTTGTTTCCACCAAGTCAGGCACAACGGTTGAGACCATTTCTTTTTTTAAGTATTTCTACAGCCTGGTATGGGATGTACTGGGCGACCGTGCCGGTAAACATTTCGTCGCCATTACCGATCCGGGTTCTTCACTGGCTGATTTAGCTGACCGCTATTCCTTTCGGGCGACATTCCTGAATGATCCCAATATAGGCGGTCGTTATTCAGCGCTCTCTTATTTCGGTTTGCTTCCGGCAACGCTGACAGGTATGGATGTGGGAAAGCTTCTTGCGCGCTCTATGGATATATTGGAATGTTGCCGGAATTCCGACTACGACAATATGGGATTGTCGCTCGGTGCGATAATGGGATCACTTGCCATGGCCGGCAGGGATAAGTTAACCTTGATTATTTCACCTGAAATCGCGAGCTTTGGCAACTGGTTGGAACAGCTCATCGCGGAAAGCACGGGCAAGGAAGGCAAGGGCATTTTGCCTGTCACAGGCGAACCTGCAGGATCTCCCGACATGTATGGTAATGACCGTTTTTTTATATCCCTGAATCTGGAATGGGAAGGGGCATATGATCCGGCATTAAAGGCTCTGGAGGATGCCGGTCATCCTGTCATAGATATACATCTTAAAGACCTGTACGATCTGGGTGGGCAGTTTTTCCTCTGGGAGATGGCGACTGCCGTTGCCGGTCATATTTTACAGATTAATCCCTTTGATCAGCCTGATGTTGAAGCGTCTAAAAAACTCTCCCGCCGGATGGTCGATGAGTACGTCAAAAAGGGTACCCTGCCAACCGAGACATCCACACTTTGTTATGGAGGAATTACCGTATACGGAGGACCGAAAGCATGTACCCCCGGAGAAGTCCTCACTGCTTTTATAGAGCAAGCAACCCCGGACAGTTATGTAGCCCTTCAGGCATACATTCAGCCGACAGATAAAACGGATAATGCACTTAAGAAACTAAGAGTACGAATTCGTGATCGGTATAAGCTGGCCACATCAGTTGGTTACGGACCACGCTTTCTGCACTCTACGGGGCAATTACATAAGGGAGATTCAGGCAAAGGGTTGTTTATCCAATTCACTGCTGATGATGTAAGGGATGTATCTATTCCTGACAATCTTGAATCATCCACATCCTCAATGAGTTTCGGCGTTCTTAAAATGGCTCAGGCTATGGGTGACAGACAGGCATTACTTAATGCGGGAAGGAAAATCGTTCGCTTTCATCTGGGACAGGATATTTCAGGGGGAATAAAACATCTCACAGAGGCATTGGGATAAGGATTACATTCCTGTTACTCTGTA
>DFBI01000228.1:4775-8242 GCA_002367335.1 Syntrophaceae bacterium UBA3084
ATTTAATTGCCGCTTCTCTTATCTGATTCGCATCCGATGTCTTCAGGATCAATTTTTTCAGATCATCGTTGAAAATCATCATTTCAAAGATGGCAGTTCGTCCGCGGTAACCGGTATTCATACAGGAAGAACATCCTTTGCTCCTGTAGATTTTGTCGTTCTTCAACATTGTTTTTTCAATACCAATACTTGCAAGAGATTCATCGTCAGGTATGTAAGATTCTTTACAATCGGGGCATAGGATTCTGATCAGCCTCTGCGCAATGATGACTATTACAGAAGAAGATACTAAAAATGGTTCAATCTCCATATCTATGAGACGGGTAACAGTGCCGGCTGCATCGTTTGTATGAAGGGTAGAAAAGACGAGATGTCCTGTGAGAGAGGATTGAATAGCGATTTCAGCTGTTTCCTTATCCCGGATCTCTCCTACCAGAATGACGTCGGGATCCTGTCTCACAATTGATCGCAGTCCTTTGGCAAATGTAAGATCAATCTTGGGGTTGACTTGTATCTGCCCGATACCTTCTATCTGGTATTCAATCGGGTCTTCGATTGTGATAATGTTAATTTCAGGCTTATTTATAGTGGATAGAGCGGCATAGAGAGTGGTTGTTTTACCACTTCCGGTAGGCCCGGTCACCAGAACAATTCCGTATGGAGAATTAATAATATTATTCAATAAGTTAAGCCTGTCACGGTCAATTCCAAGGTCAATCAACTGAAAAATCGTACCCGTCTTATCAAGGAGCCTCAGGACAATCCGTTCACCAAAGGCAATGGGAATTACCGATACGCGAATATCGATATTTTTATCCCCGATTTTGATGTTGATTCTTCCGTCCTGCGGGAGTCTCTTTTCGGCAATATTGAGCTTTGCCATGATCTTTATACGTGAAGCGAGTGAAGACTGAATCTTTTTCGGCAGGTTCAGGGCATTGTACAGTACCCCATCAATCCGGTATCTGACAGTGAGTGAATGCTGATAGGGTTCTATATGGATGTCGCTGGCGCGGTCTTTAACAGCACGGGATAACATAAGGTTCACCAGCTTTATTACCGGTGCATCGCTGGTGTCGTCGAGCAGGTCGGCTGTTTCCTCAATTTCTGAGATTATGCTGTCTGGAGATTCACCGTTCATATCCTGTATGAACTCATCGGTGGAATCATGACCTAAATCATATGCCATGTTTATGATAGAAAAGATAGCTGTGCGGGTAGAAAGAATAATTCGAATGTCCTTCCACCCCAGGATATGGCTAAGGTCATCAAGAGATTGAAAATCAGAAGGATCATTCACCGCAATGAAATTATCATGCGGTGTTTCAATGGGCACGATTTTGTGCCTTTTCAAATATTGAATCGGGATTTGTTTCGTGAAATCTATGTTGAGGTTTTCTATGGGTAGATCAGGCTGGAAAGGAAAACCGAATTGAGAGCTCATGGCCTGAAGGAGATCTGTTTCGGCAATAGCCTTTTGCTGAATTAATAAATCAACAATGCTGCCACCTTTTGAATCATGTATCTTCAGAATCTCCGCTATTTTCTCTTCTGAAAGACCGTAATCTTTAAGTTGAGAATTTTGAGTCATGTTCTTCATTTTTTATCGCGTTTTATTTTGTATGTCTTGATCACGCCCTCTTCGACCTTATTGATATGCTCCTGCTTTTCTTCATATATAGACTTGGCCTCAATTGGATTTTCTACGATGCGGGGGGTGATGAATATGAAGAGATTCCTTTTTTCACGCGATTCGCTCTTATATTTAAAAAGCCAGCCAAGCCCCGGGATATCTCCAAGGCAGGGGGTCTTATATACCGTATTTGTAATATCATCTCCTATGAGGCCGCCGATTACTATGGTGTTTTTGTCCTTTATCGTTACTGTTGTTTTGGTCGTGCGTTTCAGTGTTGTAGGAGTTTGAGCACCTGTTACGCCAGCTTCTTTTACCATTTTTGTGACTTCCTGGAATATATTAAGCCTGACAAAGCGTTCCATGCTGATCTGGGGGGTAATTCTCAGGGTTACGCCCACATCCTTGTAATCATAATTGGCGTATTCACTTCCAGTGGCAGTTCCCGCTTCTGTCCTGGTTAGATACGGAACATTTTCCCCGACATATATCTCTGCTTCTTCATTATCGAGTGTAAGTATCTGGGGTGTTGAAAGGATATGGACATCCTGGTCTTTCTGGTATGCCTGCAGGACAGCGCCAAGATTGGGGAATTTTACATTTCCGATTTGGATTAGGTCGCTGAATACACCGAGTGAAAACCCTGGTGGATAAGAAATAATCCCACTTGTTGCATCCGGAATTATACCGGCGCCGGTAAATCCACCCCCATAGCCCTTATTGCTTCCACTGTGGAACTTTTCACCACCCACCCATTCAGCGCCGATTTTAAACCCCTTGTCAACATTGACTTCCATAATAAGCGCTTCGATATAAACCATCGGACGTGGGACATCGAGCTTTTTGATAACACCCTCAAGGACGTTATAGTCATCTCTCTCCGCAGTTATAATAAGGGAGTTGGTGGCCTTGTCCGGCACAATGCTTATGTCTTTTGAGAGCAGGGGGGTTTTTCCTTTTTTGGTGTTTTTCGCGCCCTTTGATGGAATATTCATAAGGACCTTTGACAGCTCTTCGGCATCGGCGTTCTCAAGGCGGTAAACACGCAGCTTTTCTTCTCCTCTGGGGACGTCCTTGTCTAAAAGTTTTATGAGTTGCCGTATGCGAGAGGTGTCATTTTCGCTTGCCAGTGTAATGATTGTATTGGTACGTTCATCCGCAACGATTTTTATGGGTGAGGCAAGGCTGCCTTTTCGTGTTTTCCCTGCTTTTTGAAAGATAAGGCTCAATGATCTGGCAGTCTCCTGAGAAGATGAGTACTTAAGTGGAATGACGGAGATTTGTTCCTCAATACCTTCGACATCCAACGCGCTGACAATTTTAAGAAGCCGGTTAATATTGGAAAGCAGGTCCGTTACAACGAGCATGCCTGTGGGAGGATATGACAGTACGACACTTGATTTTGATATAAGAGGTGTAAGAACCTTTTTTAACTCATCAGGATTTGCATAGTTGAGAGATATGATCTGGGTTATGATCTTGTCTTCAGGGCTTATGGCTTTCTTTTTCAGGCGTGTTTCAATGTTTTTTGCTTTTGCTTCCCGTGAAGGCACAATTTTAATAATATTTCCGGCGGGAATTGCGGCAAATCCGTGTACCTCTAAAACAGACTCAAAAACTTTGTAAGCTTCACTGATCGAAATTTTCCTTGGAGAGGTAATTGTGACTTTACCTCTAACACCCTTGTTCATAACGAAGTTCTTACCTGTCAACTCGCTGATAAATTTAATAAAGACACGTATATCGACATCATTAAAATCGATAGTTACATATTTAGGTTCACCTTGGGATCCCCCGGCTTTTGCCGGTGTTTCCTTTTTTACAGTTTTACTGA
>DFBI01000228.1:8268-10673 GCA_002367335.1 Syntrophaceae bacterium UBA3084
AAGTTGTAACGAGCTTATCCTGACCTGTCACTCGTGCTCCCATTATACTTCCGGGCACCAGAAAGGGTATAATGCACAATATGACGAGTAGCAGTAACAGATTTCTCTTTGATAATGTTTTCATGTTTTCTCTATAGGGTCAGGTACAAGGTGCAAGGTGCAAGGACAAAGGTTCAAGGATCAAGGTGCAAGGACAAAGGTTCAAGGATCAAGGTTCAAGGGCAAAGGATCAAGGATTAGGGGATTAAAAGGCAAGAACAATTAATCCTGATTTTTTTAGTTCTCAGTCCTCATTGCTCAGTTCTTGTTCCTCAGTCCTTGCGGCTTTGCCGCCTTAGGTAGCACCAGCTTCTGTCCGGAATAGATGATGCTCGTATCTTCTATCCCAGGATTGAGATTTTTTATCAAATCCAATAATCCGGAGATTTCTTCATCTGAAGCTCCATACTTTCTTCGAATTATATCGAAAATCCACTCACCCTTTTTTACTATATAGATATCGTTTTTTTCTTCTGAAATTTTGGATGGTTGTCCGATGATTGTTCTAAACTCATCCAATGTATGTAAGTATCTTAAGTCTGTATCATTTATTGCCCAATTTTTCACATCATTTTTTATTTTTATAGCTTTTTTCAAGTAATTAAGACTCCTGGTAGCATCTCCTGATTGAGAATAGAGACAGGCCAGATTGTAGTATGGATCGGCATAATCGCTCTTCAGATTGATTGCCTTTGAAAAAAGATGTATTGCTTTTCCGCCATTATTCTGGCTCATGTAGATCACACCAAGATTATTCAGGGCTAATACATGCTTCGAATTAATGTTCAAAATTTTCCTGTATATCTCTTCTGCACGTGTTAACTTGTTTTTCTGCTGATAGCTTAACGCTTGTTGATACAGGGATTCCACATCATCAATTTTTCCTGACTTTTTTGAATTCCCTGCCATTTCTTTGGGGAACCTCGACTCCCTCACTTTTTTATCGTATTTTAAATCTGTTTTGGTTTCCTGTGTTGTTTCGTTGCCGGATACCGCTACTACTTGAGCTTTGCGTGGTGTTGCAACAGGGATTTTTGATCTGTATGCCGATTTCTTAAGGGGCTCGAGTACTTTCTTTATCTCCATACTTCGATGTAATGCTGATTTGCTGCCGGTTGTATCAGAGAAAATATAGTATAGGGCGGCATAAGCAACTACGAGGACGAAGATGATTGAGACCATCACCGTTGCGAGCTTCCGCTTCGGCTTCTCATTCCCTTTCTCGTTATGTTGAGCAGATAACAGTTTTTTATAGCGCTGATAAAGGCTGTCCTTTTCTTCCTGAGCCTTTTTTAGCGCATTATTTATATGACTCATTATATGTCACTAATAGAGATGATAATTTGAAAGGAATTTGAAGATATTATCCCAGTTAACGGTGAGTATTAATCCTGAAGTAATAAATATAAAAAAAATTATAAGAAACATCAAGTAATTATTTTTTCTCTTCGAGGGATAGATGTTTTTTGTCAGATAAGCTTTGCCAATATCATTAACAGCGTCCTTGATCATCTTTTTGTTAATACTGTTGGTGTCCTTTGTGTATGCTATAAGGAGCGCCCTGTCGCAGATAGCATTTATCCTTCGGGGGATTCCCTTTGAATATTCAAAGATGATTTTGTGAGTGCCATGCGAAAAATTTACATTTTCATTATTCCCTCGGGCAATTTCCAATCTATATTCTATATAATTACGTACCTGCTCCTGATTGAGAGGTTCTATTTCATACCTGACTGTAATCCTCTCATTTAACTGTCGCAGAGAAGGAGTACACAAAAGATCCTGGAGCTCAGGTTGTGCAAAGAGTACAATCTGGAGCAGCTTTTCCCTTTCAGTTTCAAGATTAGAAAGCATTCGAATCTGTTCGAGGACACTGAGTGAAAGGTTCTGAGCTTCGTCTATCAGAAGAACTGTATTTCTGCCGGAAGCAAAATTCTCCAGGAGAAACTCATTCAACGCGTCAATATACCGCTTTTTCGTTTCACCCTCTTTGGATACCGGGATGCCGAATTCTTGAGTAATTGTCTGTAAAAGCTCATTGTCCGAAAGAAAGGAATTGAAGATCAGGGCAGTGTCAATCGATTGATCCAAAGCGGAAAGGAGAGCTCTGCAAATCGTAGTTTTGCCGGTTCCGATTCCTCCTGTAATCACAATGAAACCTTTCTTTTCGTTGATTCCGTAAATGAGATGATTGAGTGCTTCCCTGTGCTGCTGACTCAAGAAAAGATATCTGGTATCCGGAGTTAAATTGAACGGATTTTCTTTTAGATCAAAAAATGATGTGTACATATGATTTAAGGTTCAAGGTTAAAGGCTAAAGGTAAAAGGTTCAAGGTTGATGGACTCGTAAAAAGCTCCGCTATGCC
>DFBI01000015.1:0-903 GCA_002367335.1 Syntrophaceae bacterium UBA3084
TACTCTCGAGATCACTGATAAAGTCAGAGTCAAGGTATCGAGAAGCCATATAGCCGGGGTCACACAGAAATTACCTAAAGAATAATCTGAAAGGGGTAACCACAAATGTCTAAGAATATCAAGATGAGGGGAATTGTTGCCGTTACAGTAGCCCTCATTGGGTTATTTTATCTCATTCCCTCAATAACAGGACACCTTCCTTCTCTATGGGAAAAATACCTGCCACACGATAAAATTCATCTGGGTCTTGATCTTCGCGGAGGGATGCACCTGGTTCTGGAAGTAGAAACTGACAAAGCAGTCGAAAGTGTTGTGGAAAGAACATCGAATACCCTCAAAGACGTTCTCATGGAAAACAGGATACACTTCAGGAAACTGGACCGCATAAATGGTTCTGTCATAACTCTGGAATTACCTGACAGGGAAACGAGCAATCGTTTTGAGGAGGTCTTGAAAGATTCTTTTCCTAATTTAGAGAAGCAACATTCTGAATGGACCGATGGAAGAGAAAAAGTATATTTGACAATAACAGACAAGCAGGTTGAAAGCATAAAGAAATTTGCTGTCGAACAGAGTCTTGAAACAATTCGAAACAGGGTGGACCAATTCGGTGTCTCGGAACCCGAGATAATTCCCCAGGGTAACAATCGCATTCTCATACAGCTTCCCGGCATAAAGGACCCCAAAAGGGCCATCAATCTTATCGGAAAGACTGCTCTCCTGGAATTCAAACTGGTGGATGAAGAACACAGCCTGGACGAAGCTCTTAAAAGTCATATGCCACCTGTGGGAAGCATCATAGCTTATGGATACAGGAAGAACGAAACAATGGGAGAACGAAGCAAAATACCCTATTTGCTTAAGGCAAAGACACTCCTGACCGGTGACTCCCTTGAAGACGCC
>DFBI01000015.1:968-2644 GCA_002367335.1 Syntrophaceae bacterium UBA3084
AAAGATTTTGAGAGGATAACAGCGGAAAATGTAAAAAGACGCCTTGCCATTGTATTAGACGGTATTGTCCACTCCGCTCCTGTAATTCAGGAAAGAATCTCCGGCGGCCGCGCGCAGATTACAGGGACTTTTACTATGGATGAAGCCCGCGATCTCGCCATCGTCCTCAGAGCGGGAGCGCTCCCTGCTCCGGTCAGGATCCTTGAACAGAGAACAGTCGGACCATCTCTGGGGCAAGATTCTATCGATAAAGGATTTATGTCTATAATTGCAGGAGGGATACTGGTTATTCTCTTTATGGTATTATATTACCGTTACTCAGGTCTTGTTGCCAATACTGCGCTCATACTGAATATCATTTTGATCCTCGGCGCTCTGGCTGCCTTTAAGGCCACCTTAACCCTCCCCGGAATCGCAGGTATCGTTCTTGTGATAGGTATGGCTGTTGATGCCAATGTCCTTATTTTTGAAAGGATCAGGGAAGAACTGCGTTTGGGAAAATCACCCAGAGCGGCAATAGCGGGAGGTTATTCAAAGGCTTTTATTACAATCGTAGATGCGAATGTTACTACTCTTATTGCCGCAATAGTCCTGTTCCAGTTTGGAACCGGACCGGTGAAGGGGTTTGCCGTTACCCTTACCATAGGTATTATATGCAGCATGTTCACCGCTATCTTTGTAACAAGAATTATTTTCGACTATTATATCTGGCACAAAAAGATTGAAATGATCAGTATATAAAAAAACAGGTTAAAGGTCAAAGGCACAAGGTTAAAGGATAAAGGCCAATATTTTCCTTGTTCCTTGAACCTTGTACCTTGTTCCTTTCCCATTGAACCTGTTGTTAAGGAGACACGAATGGAAATTATAAAACCTGGAACAGATTTCAATTTCGTCGGGAAAATGAAGACTGCCTTTTTCATTTCTCTTGCACTTATCATTACAGGTATATTGTCACTAATAATTCATGGGGGTCCAAACCTCGGGATTGATTTCGCCGGTGGAACCCTGGTGCAGATAAAATTTCAAGAACCAACAACCGTAAACGATATAAGAGACACACTTAAAACAATTAATCTGGGGAACAGCACCATCCAGCAGTTCGGATACAGGAACAACAATGAATTCCTGATTAAGACAGAAAAATCAAGCTCCGGGCTTAAAGGTTTATCGGACAAGATAGAAGAAGCGCTGGCAACCGCTTATCCCGAAGGCGCTTTCGAGATAAGAAGGGTCGAGGTTGTCGGCCCCAAAGTGGGAGCCGACTTACGGCAAAAAGGTATGCTGGCAATGATTTACGCCATGGTAGGAATATTAATTTACATAACGTGGCGGTTTGAATTTCGCTATGCCGTTGGGGCAATTATTGCACTTGCCCATGATGTTATTATTACCGTCGGAGTTTTTTCCCTGTTAAACAAAGAGTTTACCCTTCCAATCATCGCGGCGCTGCTGACTATCATCGGTTATTCTTTAAATGACACCATTGTAGTATATGACAGAATAAGAGAAAACTCGAAATCAATAAAACGGCAGGGACTTGAACAGATAGTTAATTCAAGTATAAATCAAACATTAAGCAGAACAATACTCACATCAGGAACAACACTCCTTGTGGTTGGCGCTCTATTTTTTTTAGGTGGTGCCGTTATCCATGACTTTGCCTTTGCTCTTCT
>DFBI01000015.1:2684-2852 GCA_002367335.1 Syntrophaceae bacterium UBA3084
TCTTCAAAGAAAAAAAGGAAGAGATAAATTGTCACCTATTGAAACCGCGGGGATGACTGTATTTATTCTCATACTTTTTGCCGGAACATTTTCGGTTATCTTCAGTCTTCCCGGAACGGTTTTCATACTTATAGATGTAATCATATACTCATGGGCCACAGGATTCGA
>DFBI01000015.1:2948-5367 GCA_002367335.1 Syntrophaceae bacterium UBA3084
TCGGCACAATTGTTGGAATGTTTCTTGGCGGTTTTACCGGCATGGTATTGGTCGAGTATTTCCATCAAAGAAAAATGAAATCTTCTTTCAGGATGGGTTATCAAACTTTACTGGTAAGCGTTTCAGGAATATTATTAAAAGGATTTTTAGCCATTGTTATGACCATCATAATTCTGGCAAACATATACGATTAAAGGACTAACCTATGGGGAAAAATAAGAAATCAATTGTCAAAGAATACATAAAGGCAATATTTATTGCCATAGTGATAGCCCTTTTTATCAGGACATTTTTTGTACAGGCTTTCAAAATACCATCAGGGTCTATGATACCAACTTTACAGATTGGTGACTGGCTTCTTGTCAACAAATTTATTTACGGTATAAAAATACCTTTAATAAGAAAAACTCTTATTCCCGTCAAAAATCCCCAACGGGGCGATATTGCAGTTTTTATATATCCTATGGATAGATCAAAGGATTTTATAAAAAGAGTTATTGGTGTTGGGGGAGATATAATAGAGATAAAAAACAAGAAGATTTATATTAATGGCTCTCTTTATGATGATCATCACGGAATTCACACAGACAGCCTGATTCTGCCCCGTTCCTTGCAGCCACGTGACAACTTTGGGCCGGTAAAGGTTCCTGAGGGGCACATCTTCGCCATGGGAGATAACAGAGACAACAGTTACGACGGCAGATTCTGGGGATTCGTAGACCTGAAAGACGTTGTTGGTAAGGCTTTTATCATATACTGGTCCTGGAACGGTGAAAAACACAACGTCAGATGGAACAGGTTGGCCAAAATCCTTCATTAAAACACTGTAATAGTCGGTTTTGTGAAAAGCTCCACTATGCCACCTTGCGGCATTATAATGGGAAGTAGCTTATTATAGATGCACTCGTAAAAAGTCGTCACTCCGGTGAAAACCGGAGTCCAGAAGATTTGTAACTGCTTGAAAAGACTGGATTCCGGCTTTCGCCGGAATGACGGGAAATGGCGTTTTTCGACTTTTTACGAGTGCATCTATTATTATTAATACCATGTTACATTCATTTTTGCCTTATAGACAGGCTGGGACGTCTGTCCTACCCCGTAGCAGGTCGGCCCCTCGCCCGACAGAATCATTTTTAAGTGCGCTTTTGTATAAGCTGGAAGTCGGGTTCCTCATCCCGCCCCCCCCCGCAAATCCCCCTAAATTTACCCTCTTTTCCCGAAACCGCCTCAATGCAATCAGCATGGTGGTAATGCATAAAAAGAACAGATTGACAAATGGTTTATTTACGATATTATGAATTTAAGAAATTAGAAAAATATTAGTCATGAATATACAAAACATGGGGTGAGAAAAATGCCTTTAATCAAAGTAAGACAAAATTTCCAAATCACTATACCCAACAGTTTGCGCAAGTATTTAAAAATAGGAGAGGGCGACTATCTGGAAGCGGAAAGGCACAACGGTGAAATAGTTTTAAAACCGGTCAAGATGGTGCAGCCGGACCAGGCCTATTTTTATACAAAAGAGTGGCAGGAAAGTGAAGCGGAAGCAGACAGGGATATTGCCAATGGAGATGTTTTGGGACCTTTTGATAATATTGAAGACGCTCTTAGGACATTGAAGACCGCCAAAATATGATGAAGCTGAACTTTACTAAAAATTTTATTAGGGATTATCGCAAACTGCCGCTGGAGATACGGGAAATCATTGATAAACAGCTTGAGTTACTGCTGTCCAATCCAAAACATCCTTCCTTAAACATAAAAAAAATGAAAGATCCGAGAAATATTTGGGAAGGCAGGATAACAGCTTCGTACCGTTTTACTTTTCAAATAATAAAAGGCTCCTATATTATGCGAAAAGCAGGCACTCATGACATTTTAAGAAAACCTTGACATCCCTGTCGAGATAGACGCGCAGGCGGAACGTTCGTGACGGCTAAATGGAATAAGGAGTTTGGGTATAATGGATGGAAAATCATTGAACGTGACTGAAAAAAAGCTGAACAAGCTCAAAAAAATCCTTCCCGAAGCCTTTACTGAGAACAGGATCGACTGGGAAAAGCTTAAGGCCGCTTTGGGTGAGGATATTGAATTTAAAGACGAACGCTATGTTTTAAACTGGGCCGGAAAATCGGACGCATTCAGGGTATTGCAGTCGCCAACCACGGCGACTCTTGTTCCCCGCAAGGATGAGTCGGTCAATTTTGACGGCACGGAGAACATCTTTATCGAAGGTGAAAATCTTGAAGTCCTGAAGGTTTTGCAGAAGTCCTATTTCGGCAAAATCAAGATGATTTATATAGACCCTCCCTATAATACCGGCAATGACAACTTTATCTATCCCGATAAATTTTCCGAAACTAAAGAAGAATATTTAGGACGGATCGGCGATAAGGACGAAACCGGTTATTTAACC
>DFBI01000105.1:0-2869 GCA_002367335.1 Syntrophaceae bacterium UBA3084
ATCTTCTCCACAGACGAAATAACTGAAGAAGAAATAGAAGAGCTCAAAGAGCATGATGCCCTGGAGCTTGCCTTGAAGACATTTGGGAAGAAAGTGCCGGAGGTTAAAAAGACGTTGATTGACGAAAGGGATGAGTACCTGGCTCATTCTATTACTCAGGCTCCGGGCTCTAAAATTGTTGCCGTTGTCGGTGCCGGTCATGTTCCAGGGATTCTTAAACATCTTGGCAGGGAAATTGATCTTTCCGACATAACCAAAATCCCCCCTAAAGGTATATTGGGCAAAGTGCTGGCATGGGGAATTTCCTTTGCCGTCATTGGTCTTATTATTACAGGGTTTTTCCATTCCGGCGCCGAGGCCAGTCTTAATATGATTAAATGGTGGGTGTTGGTAAACGGTATACTTGCGGGTCTCGGAGCCCTTCTCGTTCTTGCCCATCCGATTACAATTGCTGCTTCGGTGGCAGCCGCACCGCTGACATCCCTGAATCCCATGGTAGCGGCCGGCTGGGTTGCCGGTCTCGTAGAAGTAAGTATAAGAAAGCCCCAGGTAAAAGACTTTATTGATTTAAAGGGGGATATTTCTACGGTTCGCGGGTTCTGGCATAATAAGATTACACGTATTTTACTGCTTGTTGTTTTTGTTAATCTCGGAAGCAGTATCGGCACTTTTATCGCTATTCCTTTGATGATAAGGTTTTTGCAATCCTGATGTGACTCTCGACTTCTTCAGCGTGTCTTTGAACCTGAGTAGCTACCGTTATTGAAAGGTTATATTACTATATGCTCCATTCAGAAAAGAAATCTATCCTCTGCCCCAATTGCAGAAAGCTTATCAGTTACGATGAGCCACGCTGTCCTTACTGTGGTCTTTCAAACCCTGGCGCTGGGTGGAAAAGAGGGTTTTCGTTAAGTTTTATACGCAAACCATATGATATTATCAAAATCATCATTTACACTAATGTTGCTCTCTACATCTTTTCTATTTTGTTGAATCCATCATCTCTCGGCTTATCTGTGAATCCTTTAACCTTTTTGTCTCCCTCCGGCAAAAGTCTTTTCCTTTTAGGCGCAACGGGAACTTTTCCCATAGATCAGCTTCACCGCTGGTGGACACTTGTATCGGCCTCATACCTCCACGGCGGGCTGCTCCACATTTTTTTTAATATGGTAGCATTACGTCAATTAGGACCTTTTATATTGTCTGAATATGGCGTTAATCGGTTTTTTACCATATACACATTGACAGGCATAGCGGGATTTTTTCTTTCCTATCTTGCCGGCATTCCTTTCACCATTGGTGCATCTGCCAGTATCTGCGGCCTGATCGGAGCCACTCTCTATTATGGAAAGAGCAGGGGCGGTTTTTACGGAGATGCAATTTTCAAACAGGTCATGGGATGGGTCATCGGGCTTGCCCTGTTTGGTTTTTTTGTTCCCGGAATCAATAACTGGGCTCACGGAGGAGGAATCGCCGGAGGAATTGCCCTGGGATTCATCCTTGGCTACCATGAAAAAACCAGAGAAAATCTGTTTCATCGAATGCTTGCCTGGTTGTGTATTTTGCTGACAGTCATCGTTCTGGGATGGGCCATTATTCAGGCTTTGTACCTGCGCTTCGTTTATTGACAACGCTGCGAAGGTCTAAATGAGAATATCTGATTTCTCAATTTTAACTTTAACTTGAAACTTTAGACTTTAAATTCAAACATACAAAAATAGAAGGAGGCTTCTTATGCTAAAGAAAATTCATTGGGTTTTACTTATACTGATATGCGTTGTCGCTACATTTGGCTGCAACACGGCGATTAAAATGGGAGACTCAGTTGTCGGCTTTCAATCGGGCGAGTTCTTCTACACCGATGGAATCTTACGGACAAATTATCATGCGTCATACGAGAGGGTATGGAAAGCCTGTCAAAAAACCCTCACGGATATGAAAGCCGTAGATATTGCCGAAGATAAAAAAATATCAAAGGGAATTATTGAAGCGAAACTGTCTGATGAAGATGTTCGTATTTCCGTTGATTACACGGAAAAGAATGTTACAATGGTGTCGGTTCGCGTCGGCGTGATGGGAAACAAATTCACATCCCAGCTTGTCCATGAGAAAATCAAACAAAATCTCCTCAAACTCAACTGAATAACAATATAAAGAATCGATCATGTCGAATATCTCTGTCAGACGAAAACCCTATATTATTGGAGTTATGGGAAGTCATAAGGACAATTCCCCTGCTCTGGAAGATGCATATACCCTCGGACAAGCGGTTGCAAAACGGGGTTATGTTCTCCTCACGGGAGGAGGCACCGGAGTGATGGAGGCGGCCTCTGAAGGTGCACATCGCGGCGGCGGACTTGTGATCGCCATTCTTCCAACTGACAGGAAACGTCCTCTTCAGGGTTATCCTAATAAATTTGTCGATATTCCAATTTATACGGGGATGTACGACGCGAGAAATGTTATCAATGCAAAGACGCCTCATATCCTTGTTGCGCTGGATGGAGGTCCGGGTACCCTTTCGGAGATGGCTGTCGCCATGAAAAGCGGAACACCCGTCATTGGTCTTAACTGTCCGCATTTTGAACTCTCGGAAGAAAATGATTTCATAACTGTTAATACAGTTGCGGAGGCCATCCGGAAAATAGACGAAAGTATTGCAAAATTAAATGATAAAGATTAAAAGGAAAACAAGATATTTGAAATGGTAAAAATAGACCAATCAAAGGAGCAACCATGAAACTGCACCATGTGGCTGTAGTCTGTAGTTCCCTGGAAAATGCAGATCGTTTCTACGGGGAAATTTTAGGATTACAACAGATAAAGACTTCTGTTCTTAACAGGGAGCTTGCAGAAAAGATATTTGACA
>DFBI01000105.1:2951-5522 GCA_002367335.1 Syntrophaceae bacterium UBA3084
CTGCTCATTTTCGTTAAGGATTATGATGGCAATCTTTTTGAAATAAAAGAATTACAAAGAGGTAAGTAAAATGCCGCGAGGAGATGGAACAGGTCCAAAAGGCCAGGGACCTGAGACAGGAAGAGGCATGGAAGATATCGGTCAGAAAAGAGGCGGTCGTGGTGGCGGTTTTGGGGCAGGACCTAGCGGAGATTGTCTCTGCCCAAACTGCGCAGAAAGGGTGCCTCATCAATTAGGAACTCCCTGTTACAAGGTAAAATGCCCTAAATGTGGAACACTGATGATACGGGAATAAAAATGTTATTTGCAACAACTACGTATTTCATTTATCCCACTTAAACTTCTTATCTCTAAAAAGCCTGAGGCATGCATCTACAGCATCGGGGTCATAAAGGAGATCTCTGTACCTTTTTATTTCATTCAATGCTTTGTCTATACCCAGAGCTTTTCGGTATGATCTCTGGGTTGCTATCGCCTCGACGACGTCAGCTACTGACAGTATCCTGGCTCCCATAACGATGTCTTCACCTGAAAGTCCCTGTGGATATCCGGTACCATTTATTCTTTCGTGGTGCTGGAGAACGATCCTGGCAACAGAATCCGGAAACTCTACCTTTTCTAATATGTCGTAACCATTTTGAGGATGGTTCTTGATTAACATATACTCGTTGTCCATTAAACCGTCAGGCCTCGTTAAAAGATCAGCCGACACTGATATCTTGCCAATATCATGGACAAGCGCTGCCAAGCGAATTTCTTCGATCTGCTCCTCTGAAAATCCCATTTCCTCTGCCATGGCACATGCAAGTTTGGCCACACGCCCCTGATGTCCGATACTATAAGGATCTTTCGTTTCGACTGTTGATGCAAGTGTAATAATTGATTTGTCTAAAATACTTCTCAATTTTTCGATATTTTGTTTTAATGTTCCCTCTTTGCGCTTGTACTCAAACACCAGCGCTTCCAGATCGGTAATCCGCTGGCGCACATCTGTCAATTCATTGATGAGTTGTTTATTTGTCTTGTCATTATCTTTCATTGCAAAATCACCTGTACCATTTTAAATTATTAACGGCGCGATTCAATAAATACTTTAGTTGTCTGTAACGGTAAAAGCCATTTGACCGGGGAATTAAATCCTGTTATATAAACCCCGTTTCGTTACCATTTCGACACATTTTAAGAACAACGTTATCATGCTTTCCATTTTGAATAAAACAAAAAAACAAGCGCTGGGGAAATCACACCATTGAATATTATCCTTGCAGGTTTTAACCTGGATTATGAAGCGATGAAAGAGATGAGAACCTCTTCGCAGGGGTTAGAAAATCTCACTCCTGAAACTATTTCCGCTGCCTATGCCCGCATCAGTAGAAATCCCCTTTCTGTAAATAAGTTAAGAGAAATATCCAGAAATGAAGTTGAAGAGGCAAGAAAATCCAACCGTAATATTATCTTCGATATGGGCCATAGTTCCATAGCCGAACATGCAGTCTTTAATATTGATGTCATCGGTGTATCACGTCTATTGGTCGAAGAAATAGAAAAGTTTCGTCTATGTTCTTACACGGAAAAGTCACAGAGATACATTCATTTGAAAGATGATTTCGTCATTCCTGGAGAGATTAACAATCCTGCCATAAAGAAAACATTTGTCGAAACGATTGAAGATCAAAACAGATTATATCAGGATTTATACAAAGCTTTGAAAACATATATTTTTAAAAAATACGCGGATATAGCTTCGGATCCGGCAAATCGCTCAACCCTGGAAGGATGGGCGAAAGAAGACGCCAGATACACCATATCCCTGGCTACGGAAACTCAATTAGGAATGACTCTGAATGCAAGAAACCTCGAATTAATGTTGAGACGCTGTGCTGCTCACCCCCTGAAAGAGGCACGAGAATACGGTGAGAAGCTCTACAAGGCAACCAAAAACATTGCGCCGTCACTTGTCAGATACACAGAGGCAACCGGGTTCGACAGTATGACAAGGAATGCACTTAAAGCTAAATCAATGGACTTGATTGAAAAATTTGCGAAGAAAGAAAACTCTACAGCAACAATAAGTGAAACAGACGATAATGTAATACTTTACTATGTCACACCCGACGCTGACGATAAAATTGTAGCGTCACTTATCCACTCATCTTCACATATCTCGATGGATCAATGTATTGCCATTGTATCGCGGATGAACATGAAAGAGAAAGAAGATATTATTAAGGCTTCCTGCAAGTATATGAAATCGTACGATTCTCCCCTGAGAGAATTTGAGAATGCTAGCCTATACTTTGAACTAACAGTCAGCGCGAGTTGCTTTGCCCAGCTGAAAAGACACAGGATGGCCACAATAATCTGCCAGGAGTATGACCCTTCACTGGGTATCACTATACCACCGGCGATACACGAAATCGGCATGGAAGGACGTCTTGTAGAAATGGCCTCACGGACCGGGAAAATCTATGACCGGCTAAAAAAGATATCGCCTGAAGCAGCACCCTACATTCTGACTAATGCTCACCGAAAGAGGATTTCCATGAAGGTCAACGCCAGGGAGCTTTACCA
>DFBI01000105.1:5560-5729 GCA_002367335.1 Syntrophaceae bacterium UBA3084
GGGCAAAAAGGTGATGCCGTTAACACTCATGCTGGCTACCGGTAAAAATAGTTTTGGTTCTCTTTATTACCAATGTTACTCAGAGGAAACTTAAAACGCATATCTTATTTTCATCAGAGTATTTGAGTAAGGTTTCCCCATGATCCAGTATAATGTTCTGCTTGTATCT
>DFBI01000060.1:0-1651 GCA_002367335.1 Syntrophaceae bacterium UBA3084
CCAGGAAAGGGCATTTGACTACGGCGTGAAATTTTCAGGATGTACTGTCCATTTCGCGGATGAAGGTGTTGACACAGGTCCGATTATCATTCAATCCGTCATCCCCGCTTATGATGACGATACTGCCGATACGCTTCAGCAGAGGATTCTTAAAGAGGAACACCGGATATTTCCTCAGGCCATTCAATTTTATGCGGAAGGAAAACTTGAAATTGTCGGCAGAAAGGTTCGCATTAAGAATCATAAGAAGATTGATGAAGCTCCACTACATAATCCTCCGCTAGATAAGTTTTGATGGGCATTAGCCCCTTAGTTGTAAGATTCTTGCAAAAAATGGCTTCGGCGTGAGACGTCGGCGTGAGCTCAGTCGAACGCTCAGCCGAACGTGCTTCGAATTTCGAATTTCCAGTTTATCTGGATTAGGGATTAATTACGAGATCAGTTCCGCTTAATCCTCTAACCCTTTAATCCTTAATCCCGGGGAATGATATGATAATCGTAAGTGCTTGTCTTTTGGGAATAAGATGTAGATACGACGGAGATAGTCGCCCCGAAAACCGATTGCTCTCAATATTGTCTGACGAAATTTGCATTCCGGTCTGTCCCGAACAGCTAGGGGGGTTGACAACACCTCGTTTACCGTCCGAGATAATCGATGGTGATGGATCGGACGTTTTAAATGGCCGTACTAAAATCATAGATCCCACCGGTAAAGATGTAACCGAGCAGTTTTTACGAGGGGCAGAGGAAGTAAGAAGACTTGCAAGGCTTATGCAAATTGATACATCGATTTTGAAAGAGAAAAGCCCATCTTGCGGTGTCCATTACATAAAAAGGGGAAACCTTGTTTTAAGAGGAATGGGGGTGACATCGGCCCTCCTGCTCTCAGATGGCATCAAAGTCATATCATCGGACAGGATAGAAGAGGAATATGTACGATACCATCGTAATAGGAAATGATTTTAGTTCACTTATAGCTGCTCTTGTCACTGCACGTAGTGGGAAAAGAACAGTTCTTATAAGTGAAGGTCATATTCCGGATTTCTATGCAGAATCCGGTTATGTCTTTGATATTGATCCTTTTCCATGGACCGGTAGTGATCCGGGAGGTTTGTTACGACGGCTATTATCTGAAATAGATACAGACTTGGTGGATCGACTGAAAATTCATCCATTAGATTCTCCTCTTCAGGTAATTTTCCCGGAACACAGAATTGATTTATACAATAGAATCGAATTGTTATCAGATGAACTAAAAAGGGAATTTGCCATTGATTCAGAGAAAACCATAAATTTCTATGAGTCAATTATTCAAAAAAGCAAGGTTATAACAAGTCTGATTGAGGAAACGCCACACATACGTCCAGAAACCTTTCGGGAGTACCTCGGGTATATTTTTCACGTCCCGGTATTTCTCTGGAACAGGACAGGCCTGTCAAATAATTTAAAATGCATTGGGAATAATTCGTTATTAAAAAAAACATT
This sequence comes from Syntrophaceae bacterium UBA3084, assembly GCA_002367335.1. Taxonomy (GTDB): domain Bacteria; phylum Desulfobacterota; class Syntrophia; order Syntrophales; family UBA6807; genus UBA3084. Next base: position 1,486 of record DFBI01000060.1, read on the forward strand.
TGATGCGGAAATCTTACTCCTTTCAAATCTTTGTGTAGATGGTACTACGCCATTGTCATCAGCATATATACTTTCATTGCTTTTAAACGGATTCCATTATTACAGTGGGGGGAAACATCACCTTATCGAGGAACTTAAGAATAAGTTTACAGAATTGGGAGGAACT
>DFBI01000060.1:1670-21717 GCA_002367335.1 Syntrophaceae bacterium UBA3084
GGAATGTTCTATATTGAGACTGAACATAAAAGAGGAAATCAAAGCAGATATAATTGTTGATGAGGAAGCGTTTGTAATAAATAGCAAAAATGTTATTATCAGCACTAAATGGGAGCAATTTAAGCATGTTATACTTAAAGATAAGAGATTTTTAAAATTTGCAAATAAATATATAAATGTTGAAAGCTTATATTTTCCATTTACTATTCATATGGGTCTCTGTGACAAGGGATTACATGAACAAATGGCAGAGTATGTTATGATTATTTCCGATGAAAAAGAGTCACTTGCCAATGGCAACCTTGTTTTTTTAGAAACAAGTCTCAGGGAAGATACCGGGCGTGCGCCTTCCGGGAAAAGGGCAATGAGCGCCACAATTTTACTTGATGAGTCTCCTTTGAGTCTCAGCGATGAGGATCTAAAGGAAATTTCAAAAAATATATTAATAAAGATCGAAGGGTTTCTTCCCTTTTTCAGGGAAAGTTTTGAATTCATGAATATAGACAGCTCTATTGATATATCCAGAAAATACCAGGAAGTTATAAATCAAAAATATACGACAAGAAAAAATTCAATACTTGGCATATCTCCTCTGTCAAACAAGACGCCTGTGGAGAATGTATTCCTGACGGGCGGTATGCTGTTTGCGGGTCTTGGATTTGACGGAGAAGTCATCTCCGGATTAAATGCGGCAAATATGGCGATGGGAGACAATTAACATGAAAAATAAATTGTATGATTTTACTATCAAAACCCTGGGGGAGCGAAAAATTCCTACTCCTCACACACCTGGTTACTTTACAGATGATAAAAAGCGGATTCTCTACAATGTCAATCTGGAAAACTTTGACAAATTAAAAAACGGCGATGGTCTTCCCCTTTCAATTGAGGTGGCAGGTCCGAGAGAAATGATCTATTTCGACCCTGCGAAGGTCAAAGCTGCTATTGTTACCTGTGGTGGGTTATGCCCGGGGATTAATGATGTTATCAGATCAGTGGTAATGCAACTTCACTATCTCTATGGTGTGAAGAATATTGTTGGCATAAGGTATGGTTTCCAGGGATTTATTCCCAAATACGGCCATGATGTTATGGAATTAACTCCGGAGTTTATTAAGGACATACATACTCTTGGAGGAAGTATTCTGGCTTCATCGCGGGGGGGTCAGGACATTGAAGCACTGGTCGATTCTATTTGTCGGATGAACATAGATATCCTCTTCTGTATCGGCGGCGATGGAACCATGAGGGGTGCAGAGGCAATTACAGAAGAGATAACGAAGAGGAATCTGAATGTAAGCGTTATCGGCATACCGAAAACGATAGATAATGACCTCAATTTAATTGATAAAACCTTTGGGTTTGATACGGCAATTTCCGAGACCATCAAAGTAATTCAATGTGCCCATGTGGAATCTAAGGGCGCTCCCATGGGTATAGGTCTCGTCAAAATTATGGGCAGACAATCAGGGCATATCGCCGTCAGCGCCGCCCTCGCGCAAAATGATGTAAACTTTGTATTGATACCGGAAATACCCTTCGATCTTGAAGGCGAAAAAGGATTTTTAAAAGCTCTGGAAAGGCGTTTACAAAAACGTCGTCATGCAGTTATCCTGGTGGCGGAAGGAGCCGGACAGGACTTAATCACCAATGACGAGTTGGCTCAAACCGATGCATCCGGAAATGTCAGGTTGAAGGACATAGGTATTTTCTTGAAAAATAAGATCAGTGAATACTTCAGGAAAATTGAAATGGAGATTAATCTTAAATATATTGATCCCAGTTATATAATACGAAGCGTTCCGGCCAATGCCTGTGACAGCCTGTATTGTGCCATATTGGGGCAATATGCCGTTCATGCCGGCATGGCAGGAAAGACAGGAATGGTCGTAGGATTATACCTTAATGAATATATCCATCTTCCAATAAGCACTGTGACATTGCGTAAAAAAGTGGATCCGAACGGTAATATGTGGATGCGTGCCCTGGAGGCAACAGGCCAGCCACCATCAATGAAGAATTAGTAAAAAATACTTGCAAAATATGTATTTATCCGTTAGATAGCAGTTCAGTTTTTCAAAGGAGTTTGGATATGTCGCGAGTCTGTGAAATATGTGGGAAAAAACCATCAGTAGGAAATCAGGTTAGCCATGCTCATAACAAAACAAAGAAAGTATGGTATCCTAATCTTCAAAAGGTACGGGTTATAGACAAAAAAACAGGTGCAGTAAAAAGAATGAAAGTATGTACGAGGTGCCTGCGTTCCGGCTTTGTAAAAAAGGCGCTGTAATGTGTCGGCTGGGCGAGTGAGGAAAAACGTTAGTTCCCCTTTATCTTTGAATTTTTACCTGTCAATACCATTTTTTTGAGATTTATGAGTTTAATTTGAAAGGTTCCATATTTTGTATGGCCATAAGCCTTTTGTTTTTTGTTTAAGATCAATTCAGTCCTGTTCTTGTTTTTTAACAATATACGGCCTTTGAGGTCAGCATTTTTAAGGACAAACAGGATATTTTCTATTCTTTCAAATGGAATCGTATAAGTTCCCTCCCCTTTTTTTCCTTCTATGAAAGTTTCCCCCTGAATACTTACTCCATTACATTTTGTAGCGACACCCAGCTGATCGATATAAATTGCAGTGAAATTTTCATCAGGTCGGGGAATCTGATCGGCAGAATCGCCTCCAAGCATAGAACTTCCCATTCCCGTTAAAAAGGGAAGGAACAACATGATGAATAAAACCTTATATGATCTTTTCATTACCCTTTCGTCCTTTCGTATTTCCTGACAGGTTCTTTGTAAAGCATTTTGGTTCCGGCTTGTCAGGGTTCGGAAACAACTTCTTGAAAATCTACTTCTTCTCGTAATGCGTCAAGTATACGATTAACATCGGAAATAAAATCAGGAAGTATCGTCAACTCGATGACAGCCTCATCCCTGTCAACTGTTGTAATTGTACAGAGACCCTCATATCCTTCAAACAAAAACTTGATGTGAGATATGTCTTTTCTGTCTAATTTCAGAATTTTCTTAACAATTTGATCTGACATTGTTTTTATGCAGTAATTTTGAAGATATGTAACATCCGGCTTTGTAAAGATCAAGAAATAAATCTCTCCTTGACATCAGAGCCTGTCATGAAATATGTGTTGCAGTCAGATGTAATAAACCACTCAGCGGCAAGTCACGGGATGTTAACCCCTGCAGATTTCACATCGTCCTTCAAATAATTAGAATAATCCGTGTAATCTGCGAAATCTGTGGATTAAAAGTAAATAAGAGGATTAAAAATGCTCCCCACTACACAATGGGAATTCACCAATATAGACAGCAAAAAGCAACACGTACTGGAAAAAGAACTCGGCATTACGCCTATAATATCCCGGATATTAATTAATCGTAATATTGAAAACCCCGACGATGCAAAAAGATTTTTGCACCCCTCGCTTAAAGATCTCCACAATCCCTTTCTCATGAAGGACCTTGAAAAAGGTGTTGATGGAGTAATTAAAGCAATTTCCAATAATGAAAGAATAGTTGTTTACGGCGATTATGACGCCGACGGTATCACCTCTGTAGTCACTCTGGTAAAATTCCTGAGAAGATTCCACGAAAATGTTACTTATTATATTCCTGACAGGATTAAAGAGGGATATGGGTTGAATAAAGAGGCTGTGGGAAAGATAAGAAGTGACGGGGGTACGCTCATCATTACTGTGGATTGTGGGATTACTGATTGTGAAGAAGTGTCCTATGCAAAATCAATTGGTATTGATACCATAATTCTGGACCACCATGAGGTTCCCGAAGAACTGCCGAATGCTGTAGCCGCTGTCAACCCAAACCGCACCGACTGTTCGTTTCCATTTAAAGATCTTGCAGGGGTTGGCATTGCCTTTAACTTTCTAATAGCCCTCAGGGGAAAACTGCGCCAGTCAGGATTTTGGAATGACAAAACATATCCGAATTTAAAGGAGTATCTGGACCTCGTTGCTCTCGGAACGATCGGAGATATTTCTCCACTGATTGATGAAAACAGGATATTTGCCAGGATCGGTCTTGATATTATCAATGAGGGAAAAAGGGTTGGCATTGAGGCATTAAAAATAAAAAGTGGTTTAAAATTTAATCCGGTAGATTCCGGTGAAGCATCATTTAAACTTATCCCGAGGATAAACGCCGCGGGACGTATTGGCTCGCCGGAAGATGCTGTGCGGCTGTTGCTTACAGATGACATGAATGAAGCCATGCGTATTGCGTCAACACTGGATAATTATAACCGCGAACGCCAGGGAATTGAGAGAAAGATTCTTAATGAAGCACTTCATATAATAGAAACTAAGTCAAGGGATAAAACGATAAAATCTATTGTTCTTGCTTCTCCGGAATGGCATCCGGGGGTTATTGGCATCGTTGCTTCAAAGCTTGTAGATAGATATTACCGACCCGCAATATTAATCAGCCTGAAAGACGGCGTTGGAAAAGGATCGGGAAGGAGCATTGGAGAATTTAACCTATACAATGGATTAAAGGATAAATGTGATTCATTACTCATATCCTACGGAGGACACAGATACGCTGCAGGGATTACGATCAGAGAGGAAAACATTGAAGAATTTGCTGATTGTCTTGATGAAGCCATTCTTGATAATCTTGATATGCCAAAACTTGCCCCAAAAACATACATTGATTCCACATTCAGCAGTCTAAACGAGATTAATTATGAGCTTATTTCGCAAGTTGAAAGGTTGTCCCCTTTTGGCAACATGAATCCGGAACCGATACTATGTGTAAAAAATGTCGACGTGGCATCCGCTACAACCGTCGGAACTAACCATCTGAAAATGAGGTTAAGTGATAATGGAACCAGTCATGATTCTATATGGTTTGGCAAGGGACAATTTTCAAACACTCTGTCTAAATCAAGAGTTGATATAGCCTTCAGCCCTCAAATCAATAACTGGAACGGAATAAAGAATATTCAGTTGATGATGAAAGATGTTTCGATACCTGAAATTTTATGAAAATATCTGTTCATTAATCAACAGACTCACTCATGATACCCATTCTCTCTTATCCAGAATAACTTTATAATCCGTCATGGCGCCGGGTTTTTCAATTAAGATTTTATTTACCTTGACAGTACATATTCGTTGAAACAGATCTCCAAAACGTTTTTCAAGGTGATAGGCGCTGCTACCCGCTTCTCCTTCTTCAAACTCCAATATGGCCGTCACATAGTCCTTATATGATTCTCTGGTAATAACTATACGGAATTTGATATCTCCCATTTTTTCGCTTATTTCCTTTAACTGAGTAGGGGCAATAAAAAGCCCCCTGACTTTCACGGCATCCCCTACCCTGCCGGCAATTCCATTCAGTCTATACGATGTCCTTCCGCAGGGACACTTTTCTTCTATAATACTTGAAAGGTCACCTGTTCCAAACCGGAATAAAAAGAAAATATCATTTAATCTGGTTACCACGACCTCACCTAATTTTCCATCTTCAACTCTCTTGCCCGTTGCGGGATCAACAATCTCAATAATTACTTCTTCGCAGATGTGCCAGCCGTTTTTTCCCCCGCATTCATAGGCTATATCCCCTACTTCTGTTGCTCCATACATCTGATAGGTATCGATTCCGTATTTATTTTCAAATGTTTCACGCAAGGGTGGCAAAAGAGGTTCGGCCACAAAACTCGCTTTTTTAAGTTTAAAATCCTTTTTGAAATCATGACCCATTTCTTCGGCTTTATTGATGACAGCCATCAGGAAGCTTGGCGTACCCGTATATCCGGTTATTCCAAGATCGCTGATTAATCGAACCTGCATCTCAGTACCGGAAGTTCCCGCCGGAACAACTGTTGCGCCGGTAAGTCGTAAACCTTCGTGAAAGGTTAATCCGGCGGCGACCATATGATACGAAAATGTATTGAGAACGATATCCCCTTTCCCAAAACCTGCCGCAAAGTAGCCCCTTGCCCATAATGTATTTTCTCTAAGATGCGGTTCGTAAACCGGTCCGGGAGAGATAAAAATCCTGTCTATATCGGCATCATTGCGACAGAATCCTGCAAACGGGGGATGTCGTAATTCAAGGTCAACAACCTCTTCCCGGGAAATAACCGGTAGTTTCTCCAGATCATGAATTGACTTTATATCAGCAGGGTTAACACCCAATTCATCAAGGATAGTTTTAAGTCTTTCCGAATGATCATATCCAAGAGTAACCATCCTGGATAACCTCCGGTTCTGATCGTTTTCTCTTTCCTCGGGAGATATTGTTTCTTTATCATCGAAATAATTTGTCATATCTGACTCCTTGTTTTAGTTTCGAGTTTCGGGTTTCGGGTTCCGAGTTGGTATCAACAATCTTACAACTTTAAACCCAAAACTCGAAACTCGAAACTAAGCCTCTACAACCACCTTTTCCTTCTCTTATAGGATTTTACGTCCTTGTACGATTTTACTGCGCCGGAAGCGCCCATACCCAGGTAAAATTCTTTAACGTCCGGATTTTCCTTCAACTCAGCCGCTTTTCCTTCCATGACAATTTTGCCATTTTCCATAACATATCCGTAATGCGCAATCTGCAGGGCCATGTTTGCGTTCTGTTCAACCAGTACAATCGTTGTCCCCTGCTCTTCATTGACCCTCTTGATAATTCGGAATATCTCTTTAACCACTAGCGGCGCAAGCCCCAGTGAGGGTTCATCAAGAAGCAGAAGTTTGGGACGAGCCATCAAGGCACGTCCCATAACAAGCATCTGCAGTTCCCCGCCACTGCAGTAACCGGCTAACGTTTTTTTCCGGGTTACCAGAGAGGGAAAGTAATCGTAAATCATCTCCATGTCGTTTTTAAAGGGTTTGCCCCATCGCGTAGCAGTTCCTACCCTTAAGTTTTCTTCAATTGTTAAATACTTGAAGGGCTGACGTCCCTCCAGAACCTGAATGATTCCCAAACGTGTAATATCTTCCGGGGCGGAATTCTGTATGGACTTCCCGTCATAAATCAGGTCTCCGTCAGTAACTCTTCCGTTTTCCGGCTTGAGAAGCCCTGAAATAGCCTTTAGCGTGGTTGTTTTCCCTGCGCCGTTGCTTCCGAGGAGAGAGACAATATTGTTTTTCTCTACTTTCAGGGAAACACCTTTCAAAACCTGAATGACATCGGAATAGACAACACTAATGTTATTTAGTTGAAGCAGCCAATTATCCTTCATGTACCAATCCCCTAACCTCTAATCCTTTGATCCTAATAAGAGAACGGCCAGAGCCTGAAACCGGAACGAATGATTCGCCATACTTCGGCAAGACCTCTAGGTTCAAAAAGTATGAAAAACACGATAGTCAGCCCAAACACCAGCTCCCGTAGCGGAGCCAGGGTCAGTCCTATTCCCTGTAATGTTCCCGTATTCATAAGAATATCGGTCAGCCACCGTAAAATCTCGTTTAACGCAGTAATGAAGGTTGCTCCGAAGATAGAGCCGGGAATGCTTCCCATTCCGCCTATTATCACCATGGCCAGATATTCAACGGACAACCCGAGGTTGAATGGCTCCGTCGTTATGCTGATCATATAATATGCCCAGAGTGCGCCGGCAAATCCGGCATAAAATGAACTGATACCAAAGGAAAAGAGTTTGTATCGGAATATTGGAATCCCCATTCCTTCAGCGGCACGATCATTATCGCGAATTGCTATAAATGCCCTTCCGTACCGTGTACGCATAATATTCACAGCTATACAAGTCATCAGAATGAGAGAAGGATAAATTACGAAAAAAAAGCCGGTATCACCCTCCAGTGAAAATCCAAATATGGTAGGCGTGGGAAGTACGATTCCCATCGTTCCCTTCGTTAGGCTTTCCCAGTGAACGAGAACATACTCAATAATAAACTGTCCGGCCAGCGTAGCAATGGTCAGGTAAAGACCTTTCAGTCGGACAGAGGGAATGCCGAAAATCATGCCTGCCAGCGCGGTTATTAATCCGGCAGCAGGAACGGAAATCCAAAAGGGAAAATGTAACGATGTGGCAAGAATCGCTCCGGCATACGCGCCTACACCGAAAAAGGCGCCATGGCCCAGAGATATCTGTCCGGTAAAACCAACGAGAATGTTAAGTCCGATTGCGGCTATCGCCGTAATACCGATAATATTGATAACATAAAGCAAGTAGGGACCCGAGATCGCAGGAACCAGAGCAAACAGTAGAAGAAGCCCTAAAAAAACGGCAGTTCTTCCGAAATCAGTTTCATAAATCGTAAGTTCCCGTTCATAACTTTCCCTGAAATTCCCACAGGGGTGAAAATGCAACTTTCTCATTGTTTGTTTCTTATTTCTCATTGCCAGGTTCACACCCTTTCAATTTCCACAAGACCGAAAAGACCATAAGGCTTTATCATAAGTATAACAACAAGCACAATATAGGGTACAACATCCCGTAGAGATGGGGACAGATAACCGCCCGTAAAAGTCTCAATAATGCCGATTATCAGGCCCCCGATAATAGCGCCTCCTATACTGTCAAGCCCGCCTAATATAACTACAGGAAAAACCTTAAGACCTATTGAAGAAAGATCATGGACGTTAATACCGTTGATGGTTCCCAGAACGATTCCACTCATTCCCGCCACAAGCGCCGCAATTGCCCACGACAAGGCAAAAACCCTTCTCACGTTAACGCCTAACGAAAGAGAAGCCGTTTGATTGTCTGCAACGGATCTCATATAAATCCCCTGGGAGGAAAATTTAAAGAAAAGGCCAAAAAGTGAAAGAAATATTAATCCGACGAGAATAGAAATAACATATACAGGTGGAATATTTACACTTCCCCAGTGAATTGAGAGATTAGACGGAAGAAAATCGGGATAAATGTACAAATTTCCCCCCCAGATAAGCAGCATTAATCCTTTAAATACAGAGGCCAATCCTACGGTTAACATAACTACATAAATAAGAGATTCCCCTATCAACGGACGCAAAAAAAGACGCTCAACAACAAATCCTAAAATGAAGCTACCCAGTAATGTTACTAAAAAAGCAATGAATATGGGTAATTTAGCCCATGTCACAAGGGTGAGGAAAATGAATGCTCCCGCGGCTATTAATTCACCATGGGCAAAATTGAGTACGCTTGAAGATTTAAAAATCATTACAAACCCCATAGCTGCCAGGCCGTAAAGAAAGCCGATGCTGATGCCGTTTACCAAAAGCTGAATAAAAAAATCCACGGGAAACCTCCATGTGTGAGTTTCAAGTTCAAAGTTTAAGGCGCTAACTTGAAACCTGAAACTTTGAACTTGAAACTCAATTAAGCGTTAATATCTTCACGCTGGTTTCGATTGTATTAATCTGACCATTGCGGTAACGAACTTTGCTTTTTACGTCTAATTCCTTTTGATCGGAATACATCGCCTCTATAAGCTTAATATACAATCCGTAAACAAATCGTCTTCGGACTTTTCCTGTTCGTGTCAGCTCTTCGTCGTCAGCATCCAGGAGCTTGTAAAGAAGAATCATCTTACGGATTTTCATTTGATCAGGCAATCTCTCGTTGACATTTTTGACCTCTTCTACAATTAGCTGCTCAATAAGCGGTTGCTGAGAAAGGTCCGTATAGGTAGTATATGGGATCATCCTGTCTTCCGCCCAGTTTCCCACGTTTCCCATATCAATGTTAACAAGGGCGGTTATATAAGAACGTCCTTCTCCAAAGGTAACTATCTCTTTGATGTATGGACTGAATTTCAGGCGCGTTTCTATAAAATCAGGTGAGAAGACATGTCCATCTTTGTCTCGAATAATTTCTTCCTTTCGACCGATAATAACCAGATGACCATCATCGTCAAGATATCCGGCATCGCCGGTTCTAAGCCAGCCATTGTCAAAGGCGGATTCCGTCGCCTGGTAATCATTATAGTATCCCATAAAGTTTGCCTTACTTAATACGAGAACCTCTTGATCTTCCGAAATATTTATCTCTGTCCCCGGCAGTGGTTTCCCTACTGTTTCCGCCTTTACTTCATTGTCCGGCTGAACCTGGAAAATACCTCCGGATTCTGTAAGACCATAGCACTGTTTGAGGTTTAACCCTACGGACCTGAAAAATCTTATAACGTCGGGACTTATGGGATGTCCACCCGTAAAGGCGCTGACAAACTGCGAACACCCTACCCTGTCCATGAGTGGGCGAAAAATAATAATGGACGCCAGCCATTTCATAATTTTAAGATAAAAGGGTATTTTTTTCTTTTGAGATTCAAGATCGACAGTTTTCGCCCCGATTTTTTCAGAGATCGAGAAAAGCTTCCGTTTGATGAAACCGGCATCGCTCATTTTTACTCGAATAGTAGAGGCCAGGTCTTCCCAGAACCGGGAAGACGTGATAATTACGGTGGGACCTATTTCACGAAAATCCTCAACAATAGTTTCCGGCATTTCCGGAAAGTTCATTGTCATTCCCCCGATCAGTGTAATACCAACACCCCATATCTGATCCACAATCCAGGCCGGGGGTGAAATAGAAAGCCAGTTGAAGTTCATGCCAACCGTATCGGTTTCCAGCCATTTGCTCGCCATATCAAAAAAATTGCTGTGAGAAAGCATTGCCAGTTTAGATATGCCCGTCGTACCGGATGTAGTAATCATCAGCGCGATGTCATCAGGTCTTCCCTTCTGTAATTCACGGGCGAAAAGATATGGTTCGTTTCTGTTTAATTCTTCACCAAGCTGAAGAAGCTCGCGAAAGCTGATGAGCCACGGGTCATCACTGTATAATCTCATTCCGGTGGGGTCAACATAGATAACCTTACGGATATGGGACAACTTATCTTTAACTTCGAGAAGTTTATCCACCTGTTCCTGGTCCCCGGCAATTACATATGTCGCTCGAATACGATTTAAGGTATGCGCCAACTCGCCGGATACGGCAGAAGTAAACAAATTTAACGTGACAGCGCCAACGGATTGTCCACCCAGCTCTGCAAACAACCATTCCGGATGGTTGTCCGTTATAATTCCTATGTTTTCACCCCTGTTTACGCCAAGGGACTTAAGTCCCAAACCCACTTTTGTTGTGTATTCGAAATATTCGGTCCAGTCGAAAGTCTGCCATATACCATAGGCCTTCTCACGTATAGCAATTCCGTCAGATCCTATTCTTTCTGCCTGCTTTGACAGTATCTGAGGCAGAGTTAACTTTCCGTATGCGGATATGGTATCTTTATCGATTTTCATAACTAAAAGGCTCAAGGTTAAAGGTCAAAGGTTCAAGGATAAAGGTTCAAGGATAAAGGATAAAGGCTTGACCTTGCTCCTTGTTCCTTTAATTAAAAATTCACAATTAAAAATTGATTTATCTTTGTTGCTATCCCAAATATGCTTTGGTAACTTCGTTATTGTTTTGAATCTCCTCTGCTGTTCCTTCTGCCAGTTTTTCTCCGAAATTCAAAACCATAATACGTTTTGATATCGCCATGACGATGGACATATCGTGCTCAACCAGGATCATGGTCTGGTTCCATGCCCCATTCAATTCAATGAGAAACCGTACCATGTCTTCCTTTTCTTCCAGGGTCATTCCTGCAAAAGGTTCGTCAAGGATTAATATTTTCGGTTCCAGTGCGAGAGCTCGTCCCAGTTCTACCCTCTTTCTCAAACCATACGGTAATGACCCCACAAGTTTGTTGCGGATAGGTTGAATTTCAAGGAAGTCGATTAACTCTTCCAGAACAAGGCGGTGGCGAACTTCTTCCTTACGAACAGACGAAGCAAATATCGATGCGAGACCAAAACCATACCTGCAGTGTATGTGCCGTGCCAAAAGCATATTAGACAGCACGGTCATTCCCGGGAAAAGTTCAATATTCTGAAACGTCCTTCCAATTCCACGCCTCACGAGATCATGTGTGGGTAAATAAGTTATATCCTCGTCATTGAAGATAATTTTTCCTTTCTGAGGCCTGTAATATCCGGTAATACAATTCAACAGGCTCGTTTTGCCGGCACCGTTCGGTCCGATTACCGCGAGCAACTCACCCGCACTCACGGACAGGCCTATATCGTTCAGGGCCATTACGCCTCCGAAACTCAGCGAGAGGTTTTTTACCTCCAGATCAGCCCTCTTTTTTCCCTGATTTTCAGTGCTGAAAATGTGCGGCCGACCACGAAATGCCTTCATTTCTTCTCCATAATATTAGAAGGTCCTTCTCCAATTTAGTTGGAGAAGAAGGTTTAAGGTTCAAGGTTCAAGGTTCAAGGTTCAGCCCTCAGTCCTCATTGCTCAGCCTTTGACACTTTAGCGCTTTATCAATTTGATTTCTTCTTTTTTCGGATTGAAGAAATTTGTCAGAGGGATAAAACTGCCATTTTCATGAACTTTGACGATTCTCGCTGTAAAAGAAGCCCCATGGTTCGATTTCGTATAGGTAATGTTCGGTACCAGTCCTCCAAAATTCTCATTGGAAAAGGACTCCATTGCATCGTTGATTGTTTTCCTGTTGACCTTTCCATATTTTTCCTTCGCACGCTCAAATGCGCGTTCCATAACCATACCCATGACAACACCTTCCCAGTATGAAGCATCGAACTTATCCACAGTTTTATACCTGGACCACAAATCTTCCAATAATTTGATTCCCCTGGAATTATCTACCGGAAGACCACCGGGAAATTGTATGGTAAGACGATCACGTATTAAACCTTTTCCCATTTTGAAGAAATCAGGATCGGTAGATGTCCATGTACCGAAGAAAGGTGGTTTGTAATTAATTCGATCCGCACATTTTAATGTGGTTACAATAGCGGCGGGGAGCATTTGCATAAAAACATACTCGGCGCCCTTTTTCTTCAAGCGAAGGAGTTCTGTTGTCAGGTCAACTGTCCTTGGAGGAAACTCCTCTATGGCCACAATGTTTATGTTGTGTTTTTGGGCATATTCTCTGCTCGGTTTGTGTATGGAACGGCCATAAGCATTATTGTAAGTTAAAAGACCGACTTTGGGAGCATCTTTGCCCTTATGAATGGTACTGATGTATTTAAGAATGGCATAACAATCCAGCTTATAACTGCCAAAAGGCAGGTAGAAATAATCTACAGGGGGAGCAAGGATTTCCCAGCTCGTTGAATAATTTATTGTTGGTATCTTATACCGTTGTATGATCGGTTTTGCGGCCAGACCTTCACCGGCGCCCCATGTGGCAATCATGTCCACCCTGTCACGAACGGCAAATTTTCTCACGGCTGCCACGGCTTCGGTAACTTTGTAACCCGTGTCCACAAGGATCAGCTTTATCTTATCACCTGATATTCCGCCCTTTACATCATTTACATAACGAAAATAATCCTGCTGGCCTTTAGCGTGGAACTGCCCCCAGCTAGATGCAGGGCCGGTTAAATTAATTGCAGCTCCTACTTTTATTGTCTTTGCCGACACACCTTGTACCCAGCCAAGAGAGACAACTAAAACAAGAGCAATCAAGAGACTGATAGTGGTAACTATTCTATTCATTGTATCCTCCTTTTTTAAGGTTTTTTCGGTTCATGATACAAAAAAAGGCCGTGTGTAATGCACGGCCTCAAAAAACAAAAAGCCGTGGGCGGTTTTCGGTCCACCCACGGCTCACATCCAACATTATTTTATGAGCTCGACAGGCAAACCTCGCCAAAAAAGCTAAAAAAGGGGGAAAAGCTGTCTACGCTCAAAGGCTTACTAATTATCACTTGCTACCTCCGCTACACGGAGCCTTCTAAACTAACGAATATGAAAAGTCAAGATAAAAAACCACTTTTGTTATTTCAAGTATTTCAAAAACCGTGAATCGGGAGTAACAACAAATGTTGTATCGCTTTTCAAGGATTTCCTGTACGCTTCAAGACTCCTGACAAATTCAAAGAAATTAACGTCCTTTTGATACGCATCGGCATATATTTTGATGGATTTAGCGTCTCCTTCTCCCCTGGATTCCTCCGCCTCTTTATAGGCCTTTGCCAGTATGATTGTCCTTTCCATGTCGGCCTTGGCCGTAATCTTTTTAGATTCCTCTTCCCCCTCTGACCGGTACTGTTTTGCCTGCCTTTCTCTCTCTGCCCTCATCCTGTCAAATACATGCTTTTCGTTCTGTTCGGGGAGATCTGCCCTCTTGATCCTTACATCGATTACAGCGATTCCGTAATCCTGGGCACGCCCGGCCGATTTGTCTGTTACTGTTGTCATAATTTCACTTCTCGATTTAGAGACAATATCGGATAAATCGTGCTGTCCCAGTTCTACACGCAGGTGGGCATAGACAATGTCATCAAGCCTCGCCTGCGCTCCCCTGACATTTTTTACTGTTTTATAAAATTTTAAGGGGTTGACAATTTTCCATTTGGTATAGTTGTCAACGACAAGATTTTTTTTGTCCTTCGTGAGAATCTCGGTAGGGGCCGCATCATATAACAGAATCCTCTTTTCGAAGTAAACTACCTGTTGTACGAGGGGTAATTTAAAGTGGAGTCCCGGCCCGTAGGTGCCTTGCATAGGCTTACCCATCATTATAACGATTGCCTGCTGTGTCTGATCAACTACAAAGAGAGCCTGAGATACAGCGAGCGCTACGATAAATAGAATAACTACGAGAATTGTTCCCTTTTTTTGCATTGTTTTCTCCCACATCTAAGAAAAGCTTTTTAGTTTCTACTTCACCTTTTCGATATTCTTTTTATCTAAAGGAAGATAGGGTAATATATTTTTACCCACTTTTTCCTCAATGATAATCTTGTTAGCCGGTGGAAAGATTTCTTCCATTGTTTCAATATACAGCCTCTTCTTTGTTACTTCTCGCGCAGTCCTGTATTGTGATAACATTTGCAAAAACCTGCTGGTATCTCCATGGGCCTGAATGATTTTCGATTCCTTATAAGCGATAGCATCATTTGTGATCTGTGCCGATTTCCCCTTCGCTTTTGGAAGAATTTCGTTCCGGTAACCATAGGCTTCGTTTATCATCTTTGATCTATCTTCCTTGGCACTGGCAACATCCTTAAATGCAGCCATAACCTGGTCTGGTGGATGAACATCCTGAAGCTGAACCGCGACAATATGTATGCCCAAAGCATAACTGTCAAGTATCGTCTGGAGAAGCTTTTTGGTATCCTGCTGAACTTTAAACTTCCCGGTAGTCAAAATGTCGTCGATCTCACTATAACCGACCGTATGTCTCATCGCTGCTTCTGCTGCATCTTTTACTGTTTTTTTCTGATCTTTCACGTTGAACAGGTACCTAATTGCGTCTTTTATCTTGTACTGGACAATAAAAGTCAGGTTTACAATGTTCTCGGCCTTTGTCAGCATCAGACTTTCACTGGGAACCTCCCTGTTTCGCCCCACCTGCCTTTCGCCTATCGTTCTAAAGCCAATCTCGATTCTTTGAACCTGTGTCACTGTCGGTTTTATAACCGTTTCTATGGGGACCGGGGCATGATAGTGGGGCCCTGGCAGGGTAGTGCGCACTGCTTCACCAAATCTTTTAACCACGCCGACCTGATCCGGTGCAACAAAGTAAATTCCCGATGCAAGCCATAATATTAAAATTATGACCACAATTGCAGGAATGAGTCCATGTTTTCCGACAAAAGGCACTTTACCCGAGGAAAACATTTTTTTCATCTTATCAGCCGCAGCTTTCAGGTCAGGCGGTGGTTTCCGACCCCATGGGTTATCCTCATTATCCTGCCAGCCCATAATATAATACCTCCCAAGTATTCAACATCTGTCACTCTTTATTTCAAGCAAAAATAACAACTTTTTAGAAGTGTGTCAACATATAAATTAGAATCAGAGTTGTCATCCTCAACAACTGCGTTTTTCGTGCAGATGTTGGTGTCAGGGGTCTAAAATGAACATCGAACATCGAACGTCCAACATCGAATATTGAATGGGAAAAATGAAGAAACAGGAATAGAGGCATGGTGTCACGGTATTGAATGTTTTTTTATTTGATTTTAGAATAATTTGAGGAGCGAAGCGGCATCATTATTCGACGTTCGGCGTTCAATGTTCGATGTTGGACGTTCATCTTCGACATGCATAAGCGCGCTGGAACACGGAAAAAAGAAAACCTTGAACTCTCGAATCATGGACCTTGAAACATTTTCTCGTTGCGGTTTTGTCGCCTTAGAGATTACTCGAAATTCCAGAAATACCCCTTTCTCTTTACTCATCATGTATATCTATGCTATAAAATCTGAGTTACAAAGTTCCTAAGGAGATATTTTATGAATCCGGAAGTTTTTAGAGCGTATGATGTTAGAGGTATTGTCGGAAAGGACCTTGATGAAAAATTTGTTTATCATTTAGGAAAAGCAATAGGAACCCATGGAATAAACAACGGGGTCAAGACTATGACAGTCGGAAGGGATTGCCGTATTACGTCAGAAGAATATAGCAATGCCATCATAAAAGGGATCACTTCCGCAGGCATCAATGTTATAGACATAGGACTTTGTGCTACCCCCATTCTCTATTTTTCTATCAGATATTTGAATGTGGATGGTGGAGTAATGGTAACGGGAAGCCATAACCCACCGGAATTTAATGGGTTCAAGATATGTATCGGCCCCGATACAATTTACGGAGAAGAAATACAAGTTTTAAGAAGAATTATGGAAGAATCGAATTATCTGTCCGGATCGGGGAAAACTCATAAGAAAGATGTTACGAGAGCATATCAGGATTATATATTCGAAAATGTTGAAGTAAAAGCAGGGCTAAAAGTTATTCTGGATGCGGGAAACGGTGTCGGTGGTTTTTTTGCCATGCCCCTCCTTGAAAGGTTTCATTGTAACGTAACCCCCCTTTACTGTGAAATGGATAGTCGCTTTCCCAATCATTTTCCAGATCCCACTGTGGAGGAGAATCTTGCCGAGCTTATCCGTCATGTGAAAGAAGAAAGGGCCGATGTCGGAATAGCATACGATGGAGATGCTGACAGGATAGGTGTAATAACAGACAGGGGGGAAATCATCTGGGGGGATGAGCTCCTCATACTTTTTTCGAGATTTATCTTGAGGGAAAATCCAGGTTCTACAATAATAGGTGAAGTCAAATGTTCTCAAAAGCTCTATGACGATATTGAAAAAAATGGCGGTCATGCTATTATGTGGAAGGCAGGGCATTCTCTTATTAAAAGTAAAATGAAGGAGGAAAAAGCTTCCCTGGCCGGTGAAATGAGCGGTCATGTTTTTTTTGCGGACAGATACTTCGGTTATGATGACGCCATATATGCCTCGGCAAGGCTTCTCGAAATTCTCTCCAGTAGCGGGGAAAAACTCAGTGAGATTCTTTCGGATGTTCCAAAATCTTTCAGCACTCCTGAGATCAGGATAGACTGTCCCGATAATATAAAATTTCAGGTAGTGGAAAAAGTAAAAGATTATTTCAAAAAAGATTATAAAACTATAGATATAGATGGCGTACGTGTGCAGTTTGACGATGGCTGGGGGCTGGTAAGGGCTTCAAATACACAGCCGGTGCTCGTCCTTCGATTTGAATCATCGACTAAAAAAGGGCTTGATTCTATACGGAATTTTGTGGAAAAGACCGTAAAAAATACCATGGAAAGTATGTAGAAATATTCTAAAATAGTCAGTTTGTGCGAGCAGATAAAGGAAGAAAATCATGATGAACTTTTCCCAAAAAAACGCAAAATTAACAACGTTATATTTATTAAGTAAGGGAACTGAAGAAATTGCACCCACGCTCAGGCTTAGTTCAAGACAAAAGAAAACTATGCTTGTTGTTCCCGCTCTGGCTACAGAATTTACCACAGAGGAGAACAGGCCTGTATTTGTTAATATCCTCAAGCAGTTAAGCAAGGTCACCTATCTTTCAAAGATTATCTTTGGTCTTGATAATGCAACCGATGAAGAGGCAGTGGAACTTGCGCACCTCCTGAAAAGATATGGCATTAAAAATTACGTTATCCAGAATAACGAAGGTGAAGGATTTAAATCCATTTTTCAGACACTTAACGATGCCGGTTTCAACCTCGAACAACCCGGTAAGGGGAAAAATATGTTCATGTCCTTCGGAGTCGCCCAGGCTCTGGGAGCCAAGTGTATAGGTGTCCTTGATGCTGACATTAAAACATTTCACAGAAGGCAACTTGATCGTCTCTTTTATCCCGTTCTTGCCCTTGATTATGAATTCTCAAAGGCTTTTTATGTACGTATTGGAGAGCGCCGCATGTACGGTCGCGTTAAACGACTTCTGGTCGATCCCCTTCTCCTTTCCATGAAGGGAAAATTCTGTGACATTGGTGATAACAAATTTCTCCGGCTTGTCGATTATCTTCTTGCATTCAATTACCAGCTCTCAGGCGAGGTCGTCTTTGATACCAGTCTTTTAAAACGAATGCATTTTGCCACTAATTGGGGAGTGGAAATCTTTACGCTTATAGAAGTATACAGAAGAGCAAACAATGTAGCTCAGGTTCAGTTCGACACGAAACCTTTTGATCATAAACATCAGGTAATTTCCCCAGAAGACAGGGGAAAAGGCCTTTATAAAATGGCTGTCGATATTGTAACAACTGTTATCTCAGCGCTTGTAGTTGAAGAAGGACTTGAAATATCTGATTACTTTATTCAAGATCTGGCCGTAACTTACCTGAATGTCGCCGATGAGCTAATTAAAAAATATGCTGATAATGCCGCCTTCTCAGCGCTGGATTATGACCGCAATTCAGAGGAAGCGATGGTGCGCGGTATATTCAAGGATGCTATTCTGGCAGCGGGGGATTATCTCGCCTCACCGTATCGCCTCACTGAACGCTTTCTGAGATTACTCTCAAGCGATGGCAGGTTTCATAAGTATCTGGATCAGGGGTTAGACAAAGATCTCCTCGAATATGAAAAGAAAAACCAGAGCCAGTTATTTGAAGTGCCTCAAACCGTTTCCTGGGACCGGATACTCACGAGACTCCCAAAGATTCTTCATGACATAAGCGCTGTCGTTAAGAAGGAAGCTGCTTTTTATGCGCAAGCATGAAGACAATTTTGAATTTTGAATTCTTAATTTTTAATTGCTGTCACCAACCAGGAGTATCCTCAGGTCCATTACATTTGTCATGGTTGGTCCCGTCTTTAACAGATCACCGGTAGCTTCGAAGAAGTGGTATGAATCATTGTTTTTCAGGTATTCTGCGGCAAAATAACCCTTTCTCCCGGCTCTATTGAGTGTAGTTCCGTCTGCTACAGCTCCCGCTGCATCTGTAGGCCCGTCGGTTCCATCCGTCCCGCCGCTTAAGATGATTACATCATCAAGACCGCTTATTTCGATAGCGGCGGCGAGCACAAACTCTGTATTTCGTCCGCCCAGTCCGTTACCATGAATTGTTACCGTTGTTTCACCTCCTGATATAATGCATGCGGGTCTGGTCACAGGATTGCCCGATTTTAAAATTTCCCTGATTACAGCGGTATGGACCTTTGCAACTTCTCTTGTTTCTCCCTCTATTAGCGTTGACAGAATCAGTGTATTGTAACCAAGCTGAATTGCTTTTTTTTCGGCTGCGTCAATCGAAAGACCAGCGCTCCCAACAATAACAGCTTGTGCTTTATCGAAAATCGGATCTCCAGGTTCGGGTGTTTCAGGTTCGAGACCCGCGTTTCCTCTTTCAATGTATGCGGATACTTCCGGAGGAACCCTCTCAGTAATGTTATATTTTTCTAATATTGTAGCGCAATCGGCAAAGGTGCTTTTATCCGGCACCGTGGGTCCCGAGGCAATGACATCAAGATCATCACCAATTACATCAGAAAGAATCAGGGTTATGAGTGTTCCCGGATAAGCTGCTTTCGCGAGTTTACCCCCTTTGATTGCCGAAATATGTTTTCTGATTGCATTGATTTCATGGATGGCCGCCCCACATGCCAGAAGCTCCTCAGTTGTTTTCTGCTTATCTTCCAGTGTAAGGCCCGGAACAGGTAAAGGCATAAGCGCCGAACCACCACCTGAAATCAGACAAAAGATAAGATCGTTTTCTTTCGTTTCATGAAGGAGTTT
>DFBI01000060.1:21732-28833 GCA_002367335.1 Syntrophaceae bacterium UBA3084
ACCTTCAGGGAAAGTCCATGGCCGTATTTTGTTGTAATGGCGCCCTCACTTAAATGTGAACCCAGGATGCCTTCAATGGCTACAGCCATCGGAGATGCGGCTTTTCCGGCGCCGATAACCACAATCCTGTTAAATTGATTCAGTTTATATTTTCTCCCTCCAACGATTAATTCTCCGTCGTTACAAGGCTTTACAGCGCGTTTTATTGCCTGACCGGGATCGGCAGCCTTGAGACCTGCATCAAAAATTTCCCTTACATTCTGGTGAAGACTAATTGCCATTTCCTCCTCCCATCCTTCCGATTTCATGGAAATTACATCTCCATTTCTCTTATCACATCTTTCTTTATCATATCTACTGTATCCATAAGCACAGGAAATACATTTTCTCTAAAATCGCCTGCTACAGCGACGAGCATAATATCATCACCGGCATGGAGAGTGCCCTCTTTTACCTCGCAGAGTACTTCTATGATGCCGGTGCGTTTTTTCATACGGGAAACGATTTTATCCAACTTGTTCATGTCACACGTAACAATAAGTTCATTCACAGGCTTACCATCTCTCGACGAACTTCTCATCACACCATTATGAAACAGAATCATTCCGGCTTTGTGGAAATCGGGACGGGTTTTAATTTTGTTCATCATATCCACTAAACTCATACTACTTTCCTGCCTTTCGTTATATCAATGTATTCGTTTGTGGTTCTTCTCCAGTTTAGTCGGAGATTATGCACTTATTCTCCCTTAATTTCAACTACTCGGGAAATGATCCATATTTGTTCTCTTGACTGAGGCAACTAATTATGAGAGGAATAAATCATGCGGAGACGAAGAAAACAAGGAAATCTTCAAAGAATCGGAGATATTCTCCCGAAGGTTTTAAAAAAAAAGAGGCTTCATATTCATCTTGAAGACCGTCATATTTCGGATGCCTGGAAAAAGGCGGTCGGTTCTATTATTTCCGCAAAAACAAGGGCATACAAGTTAAAAGGCGACACGCTCTTTGTAAAGGTCTCCACTTCCACCTGGATGCAACAACTTCAATTCATGAAAGAGGAAATTAAAGAAAAAGTCAATGCAGTTTTAGAAAAAAAACCCGTAAAGAACATATATTTTTCAATTGGGATTATCGGTTCCGCTTCTCCCAAAGATAAACATGGCATGACAACTGACATTGGACAATATCCCTTAAAAGAACGGGATAAAAAGCTTATTGAAAAGAGCCTTGCATCTATACCTGATGAAGAATTAAAAAATATAATAAAAGGTGTCATGATAAAGGAAATCACTAATCGCAGATTTCAGGAGGATGAGAGATCTCCTTTAAAATAATTTCCATTTCGTCCGTGTATTTTCCATTATTCCCATAGATAAAAAGTGGCGGCATTACGTTTAATTCTTCGCCCCCATTTTTCACTCCCTCAACGAGAATAAATTCGGCGCTGGACAAGTTGTTTGAATGTACCATCCGAATTCTTTTCGGTTCAATAGCACTGTTTCTCATTTGGGAAAAAAGTTCCGCCCCCCTTGTTGCCGGATAGACAATAAATGTACTCCCAAGACTTTTCAACAGGTACTTTGCCGAGGTTAAAAATTCAGCAAGTGAACCTGTTATTTCATGCCTTGCTATTGCCTTTTCCTCATGAGGATTGATTCTTCCTGAATTTAATTTTCTATATGGTGGATTGAAAACAGCCACATCAAAAGACTGTGGATCAAGAAAATCCTTTATTTGTTTTACATTACCCTGACGAACTTCAATTTTGGATTGAAGACCATTCAATTTTACACTTCTGCGTGCCATATCAACCAGTTGGGTCTGAATTTCCACACCGACCACTTTTACGGATTCGAATCGATATGCAAGTATAAGAGAAATGATACTGCTTCCCGTCCCAAGATCAATTACATGGTCATCCCGTTTTAAATATACGAAATGAGCCAGGAGAAGGGAGTCTATTGAAAATCGGTAACCTTTTTCTTTCTGAAAAATTCTTAGCCGTCCACCGAGAAGATCATCAACTGTTTCCCCTCCCCTCTTCAATCGTAGAAGTGAATTTATATTGTTCTTCATAACACCTTCGAAATATTAAGCTGCCTGCATATTCCTGTTAAGACTGTCACTTGATCCAGGAATAACTTTACCACTTGAGACCTTGCATATTATGGAAAAGATTTTCACTTGTGTCTTTATCCAATTTTCTTGCTGACAGCAATACCAAAGTGGCGCTTTTTACGAAAGCAGCTTGATTGACTCCTTGAAAAAGTTTTCGTTTCATGTAATTAATGGCTCAATATAAACAACATTTCGGTGAGACCGATACCGGGCAGAGGCGCTTGATAATGAAAAAGATAATATGTGCGATTGCTGTTTCACTGTTGCTTATCCCCTCTCTTACAATGAGCAGGGGAATACATAACCTCCGCCTGGGGATTCTCCCGGTAATAGACACTCTCCCCCTTATCGTTGCAAAAGAGAAGGGGTTTTTCAGGCAAGAAGGAATTAATGTGCAATTAATAAGTTTTTACAGCGCCCTGGAACGGGATGCCGCACTGAAAGGCGGCGGTCTGGACGGTTATTTTGGTGATCTCCTGAATACCATTCTTTTAAACACCGGTGGTGAAGACCTCCGGATTATCACAACTTCCTATCATACAAATCCGGACCATCGAATGTTTGCGTTGCTTGCATCGCCGGGTTCTGGAATCAGGAACATACAGCAGACCAAAGATGAACCGGTTGCAATATCCACCGCTTCCATTATCGAATATATTCTTGATGAAATCATGGCAAAGGAACATATTCCTTCCGATCGAGTCAAAAAGCTGGAAATCAGAATGATACCGATACGATATCAGATGTTGATCAAAAATTCAGTCAAGCTGGCGCTCCTTCCCGAACCCCTTGCAACGAAAGCCGTTGCCGATGGCGCAATCCCCATTACTGATGACAGAATACTGGACACAACACTGACGATAATAGCGATCAAAAATAAATTTCTGACCGACAATCCGAATCTTGCCATACGTTTTTTGAGAGCATATACAAAGAGTGTTCGCATGATCAACAGCAACCCGTCCGGTTTTATGGATACACTTGTCAACAAAACCAGGTTTCCCGCCTCTCTCAAAGAGCATTTTACGATACCGGCATTCCCCGATCCGGCTCCACCGCCGCAAGAGGATATCTCACACGTTGAAACTTGGCTGCTCCAGCACAACCTGATACCGGACAGAACAACCTGTCAAAAACTTATATGGAAAGGTCCGTAAGGGAGCGCTGTCGTGATTTATGCCAATGCACTGTGCAAGCATTTTGATAACGGAAATCTGGAAGTCCTCGATAATATCAGCTTTCATGTTGACGATGGCGATTCCATAGCCATTATCGGCCCGTCCGGCTGCGGAAAAACGACTCTCCTTTATATTCTTTCCGGTCTCATCAGGCATTTTTCAGGGACAGTTACAATTAACGAAAAAGAGATTAAAGGTCCCTCCCGGAAAACAGCATTTATCCTTCAGGATTTCGGTCTGCTCCCGTGGAAAACTATCTGGCAGAATGTATGCCTTGGCATGAAAATAAATGGTTTTTCCAAAAAAGAGCAAAACGAGACAGCAGAAAAATTGCTCCTGAACCTGGGACTCCTGCAACATAAGGGTTACTACCCGGCCCGGCTGAGCGGCGGTGAAAAACAGCGGGTTGCCATTGCGCGGTCACTCGCATTGAAACCGGAAATACTTCTGATGGATGAACCCTTCTCATCACTTGATACATTTGCCCGCGAAAAACTTCAGAATATCCTGACAAAGATATGGCAGGCAAATCATCTAACCATGATCATCGTAACACACAATATTGAAGAAGCCGTATTTCTCGGAAAGAGGATCATTGTCCTGAGCGGCAGACCGGCGTCAATCAAAACGATTATCAATAATCCTGATGCGGGAGAACTCTCTTACCGAACCGCGGATTCATTCTTTGCAACGTGTAAAATGGTCAGGAAGATGGTAGAAGATATATGAGATCATCAACAACTTTCAGCTATATACTTTCCGTTTCAATCGGACTTCTGGTGTGGAAGCTGCTTGCCATGGCAGTTGCGTCAACTATTCTTCCTTCACCAGAGGCGGCATTCAGCGCATTTTTCGAAAGCTGCAAAACGACTGCTTTCTGGAAAAACTTTGGTATCAGCGCGTACAGGGTAGTCGCAAGCATACTCATTGCGTGGTCACTCGCTTTTCCTATCGGAGTTTTCGTCGGCTACAGCAAACGCCTGGATAAGGTCGTATCTCCGATGATCTTCATGACCTACCCTATCCCCAAAATCGTATTCCTGCCTGTAATTCTTCTTATGTTCGGATTGGGAGATTTTTCCAAAATTACCATGATAAGCATTATACTGTTTTTCCAGATCCTCGTTGCCACAAGGGATGGAGTGCAGGCAATAGATGAGAAATACTTTGACTCCCTGCTTTCCATGGGCGCCACAGACGTAGATATTCTTAAAGAGGTGGTATTCCCCGCTGCGTTGCCTCACAGCTTCACCGCCCTGAGGATTACCACGGGAACAGCCATTTCGGTTCTCTTTTTTGTCGAATCTTTCGCAACAGCGTCCGGTCTTGGCTATATGATAATGGACTCGTGGGCGCGGGTGGCATATACACAAATCTTCGTGGGTATTATCGGTATGAGCATCCTGGGTGTTATCCTGTATGAAACTCTCAGTTACCTGGAAAAGAGGATATGTCCCTGGCAATATACAGAAAGCGAAATTGAAGAAGAAGAGGTTTCTTTCCCAAGACCTTTCGCTAAAATGGCCGCATATTTACGAATGATAAAATTTAATCATACTATATTCGCGCTTCCCTTCGCGCTGGCCAGCCTTGTCCTGGTTAGCAGGGTTTCTCCGATCACGCTGCACGCGGTATTCTGGATCACTATGGCAATGGTTGGCGCACGGTCAGCAGCCATGGGATTCAATCGACTCGCTGATGCCTCAATAGACAGCAAGAATCCTAGAACGGCTGTGAGAGAAATTCCGTCCGGGGCCATTTCAAAGACTGATGCCGGTTTGTTTATTGTGGTATCATCCATTCTTTTCATATCCTCTTCCATGATGTTGTCATGGCTCTGTTTCTGGCTCTCCTTTCCTGTATTATGTATCCTTTTCTGCTATTCTTACACAAAACGGTTTACCTGGCTTTCTCATATCATTCTCGGATTTTCAATAAGCCTTGTGCCCATGGCAGTATGGGTTGGAGTGGCGGGGACCTTCTCCATAAAGATTGGCATGTTGTGCCTTGTGTTGCTATCGTATATCTCGGGTTTTGATATTCTCTACGCATGTCAGGACAGGGAATTTGACAGGAAGGAAAAACTGTATTCCATACCCGCCGTATTCGGTATCAAGAAAGCCCTTGCCGTCTCATCTTTTCTGCACATTATAAGTTTTCTGTCCCTCGTATCCCTGTACTGGATTTTCTCACTGAACCCTGTATTTCTTATATTTGCTGCGGTAATAGCTGTGCTGTTCGTTGTGGAACACAAGCTGGTAAAGCCGGATGATTTGAGCAAAGTTAATGTGGCTTTTTACCACATCAATTCAATAATCTCCCTGCTTCTCTTCGTAGCTATCCTTTCGGGAGAACTGTTAAGGAGTATATACTAATAATGAAAAAAAGAATCATTGTCGGAATAACAGGCGCGTCCGGAATAATATATGCGCAGCGAGTCATAGAAATTCTTCTGACTCTGCCCACGGAAATTCATCTCATAATATCGGATATGGGATGGAAAATCCTGAAACATGAAATAAAGGTTCAATATGACGATTTCACGGAACTAATCAAAGACCTGAAGAATGACCGCAAAGTACAGGCAGACGTAATCATACACGACAACACTAATCTTTTTGCACCTGTCGCAAGCGGATCATTTCCGACTCATTGCATGGTAGTGATACCGTGCTCCATGAAGACACTCTCAGCCGTGGCAACGGGGTACACGAATAACCTTATTCAGCGGGCTGCCGACGTAACACTCAAGGAAAAACGACCGCTCATCCTCGTCACCCGCGAGACTCCTCTCAGCCTGATCCATTTAAAAAATATGGTGACGGCGGCCGAGGCGGGGGCAACAATTATGCCGGCATCACCCGGTTTCTACAACCATCCTCAATCCATTGATGACCTTGTCGACTTTGCTGCTGCCAGGATTCTTGACCACTTGAACATCGAGTATCCCCATATCATGAGATGGAAGGGGAATAATGCCGGATAAGAAACAGGAAATTATACGAAAGATGTTCGACCGAATTTCACCCACCTATGACAGGTTGAATGTCATTCTCTCTTTATCTATAGACCGACTATGGCGGAAAACCGCTATTAATCACCTTGATATCAAAGACGAACAGTGGATTCTTGATGTTGCAACCGGAACGGGTGATCTGGCAGCGCTTGCCTTGTCGGAAGCACACTGTCACGTTGCAGGCATTGATCTTTCCGGAAAGATGCTTGGTCTTGCAGTGCGAAAAATGCAGCGAAACGCCATCCACCGACAGTATTTCGCTGTAAATGGCAACGCCTTGAACATGCCCTTCAGAAACGAATCGTTTGATCGCATCATGGTGGCATTCGGAATCAGGAACATGGAGTCCCTGGAAGTTTTCCTGGATGAAGCATATCGCCTCCTTGCCAAAGGTGGCAGAATGGCGGTACTCGAATTTTCCATTCCACCGAACGCTTTTATCCGAAAGATATACCTCTTATATTTCACGACAGCGCTTCCCATTATCGGGGGTATCTTATCGGGAAACCATAAAGCATATAAGTATCTTCGCGACTCCGTCATATCGTTCGAGCCGCCGGAGAAACTGGAGAAAACCATGAAGAACAGAGGCTTTGGAATTATTGAATCGCAACAACTGCTATTCGGTATTTCACATCTTTACATACTCGGCAAGGAACAATAATGACGACTTTGTAAAAAGTTGAATTTCGTTAATGTGTCATTTCGAACAACGGGAGAAATCTTATCTTTTCAATAGGCTGCAGAATAAAGATTTCTCGTTTCACTCGAAATGACAGGCCGGAGG
>DFBI01000198.1 GCA_002367335.1 Syntrophaceae bacterium UBA3084
ATGCCTCCGCACAATCCCTTGATTCCCTCAACCTTACGAAAAATTGCTCGTCTCTGAATGGGAAACTTATTAGTGTCCTTTTTTGAAGAATCCATTTCTGGATGGACACTAAATAACCCTTGCTTTTTATTTCTCTGTTTCTTAAAATATCTTGTTAAAAGATTATATTGTCAGGATAAAATCCAATTTATAAGGTTAGTTACATGTCCAGAAATGCTCTACGTATATGGCTATTATCTGTTTTGTTATTTTTTCTGTTTGGCCTACCTTCCAAATCTATTGCCACAGAAGCAAAAATTACAAATTTCCTGATCACAAACACCTCTAAAAATGTGCTCATCTATTTCAGGGTGGAAAATTGTTTTACAACAAAAATGGGAAACGCTATTTTAGCTGGTATCCCAACAACTTTTACCTTTTATATTGAATTATATCGTGAACGCAAACTCTGGTTTGATAAAGAGATTTCGAATCTTGAGATAAAGCACACGATTAAATACGATAATGTAAAAAAGACTTTTTTTGTTTCATTTAACGGTGATGGGAAGGACCCTGGGCAATTTGAGAATTTTCATAAAGCTAAGATGGCAATATCGGATTTAAATGGTATTGTTGTTGCGCCAATGAATGCATTGATCAGGGATAAGAAATATTATGTGAGAGTTAAAGCACAGTTGGAAAAGGTGCGACTTCCTTTGCACATGGAATATGTTTTCTTTTTTGTTTCTCTGTGGGATTTTGAGACTGATTGGTACAGAGAGAATTTTATATATTAACTACAGGCTAAAGGTTCAAGGATAAAAGATAGAGACAAATGGATAGTCAAGACAGTAAGTATATGGTTATTGGTGAATCTAAAAAACGCAAAAGAGAAAGAATAATAATATTTATTACCGTAATTTTTATTATTGGTCTGACTTACCTTGAAAGTCATCTTTCTCACATTGAGGAACTTGTTCCCATTTCAAGTGAGGTTTTGATCTTCGGGCTTATTAATATAAATGTTATTCTGATTATTCTTCTTATTTTTCTGATTGTAAGAAATGTTGTTAAGCTCATATTTGAAAGAAGGCGTGGGATACTTGGTTCAAAACTTCGGACAAAGCTTGTTGTTGCATTTGTTAGTTTATCTTTGGTTCCCACAGTCGTACTTTTCCTGGTTGCTATTCAATTTCTTTCTTACAGCATTGATAACTGGTTTAACATTAAAATGAGCGGCGCCCTTAATCAATCCCTTGAAGTTGCGCAAATTTATTATCAGCAATTTGCCGATTCCGCAAAATACTATGCGAAGCAGCTTAGTCATGAAATTACTGAGAATAAACTATATGAAAAGGGAAAAACAAATTACCTGAAGACTTTGATAGAACAGAGGCAAAAAAACTATAATCTGGGGTCAGCAGAAGTATACTTTGATAACAAGAAGGAAAGGTTGTTTTTTAAAGATCAAAGTAATCCTGATATTCCACCTATGGAACTCTCTCCTACAATTCTTGAAGGTGTTTTTATGGGCAAGGAGATATCGACGGTTCAATCTATCAGTACAGGAGATCTAATCAATGGATTAGCCCCTATCTTTTCGAATTTTGATCCAAAAGAAGTCATAGGAGTCGTCATTGTAAGTTATTATATGAGTAAAAATCTTGTTGACAAAATGGCTGTTATCTCTAAGGCAAATGAAGAATACAAGCAATTAACCCTCCTGAAAAATCCTATTAAATTAAGTTACATTATTACTCTTTCTATCGTAACCTTATTGATCATATTTTCTGCGACGTGGTTTGGTATATTTTTAGCGAAAGGAATAACAGGACCCGTGCATGATCTTGCAGATGCGACAGATGAAATAGCCAGGGGTAACCTGGACTATCATATTGATGTTTTTGCCGATGATGAGATAGGTGTTCTTGCTGATTCTTTTAATAAAATGACAAGGGATCTTAAAATAAATAGTGAAGGTTTGAAACGGGCGAATATAGATCTTGAGCAGCGCAGAAAATATATGGAAACCGTTCTTCGTCATGTTTCGGCCGGAGTAGTTTCTATAGACCGAAACGGCATAATCAGTACGATAAATCAAGCAGCCGAGAAAATGCTTGGCATACAAACCGAGAAAGTTCTGAACAGAAAGTATGGAGAGGTTTTAAAAGTTGAACATTTGCATATGGTACGTGAAGTTTTATTAGAGTTAAAGAGAAGTGGCAGTGATTTCGGTGAAAAACAAATTCAGTTAATGCTTCAAGACGGGATGCTAACGATTCTGGTAGCGATGACGATATTAAGAGACGATGGTGATAATTATATGGGTATCGTTGTCGTTTTTGAAGACCTTACTCAGCTTCAAAAAGCTGAAAGAGTGGCTGCCTGGCGAGAGGTTGCAAAGAGAATAGCTCATGAGATAAAAAATCCATTGACACCTGTTAAACTTTCCGCTGAGAGACTGCAGAAAAAATATGGAAATAAAATTAATGGGGAAGACGGTGCCGTATTCCAGGAATGCACCCGAACAATCAGTAATCAGGTTGATGTTCTTAAGAATTTAGTAAATGAATTTTCACGTTTTGCCAGGATACCTGTCACAAACCCCTCTCCAAATGATCTCAACAAGGTTGTTGAAGATGCTGTCATTCTCTTCCAGGATGCTCATAAGAGTATAATATTTGATTTTCAAAGGGACAAACATATACCTCGGTTAAACATTGATGCCGAACAGATAGAAAGGGTTCTGGTCAACTTTTTGGACAATGCCGTCGAGGCTGTTTCAGCCTTAAATGGGAATGGAAAAATCGAAATTAAAACGGTTTATAAAAAGGATTCTCAGAGGGCTAGAGTTGAGGTTGTTGATAATGGCATTGGTATATTACCTGAAAATAAGGTAAGACTCTTCGAACCGTATTTTTCAACAAAAAAATCGGGGACCGGGCTTGGTCTTGCAATAGTAGATTCAATTATATCAGACCACAAGGGTTCTTTGAGCGTAGAGGACAATATTCCGACAGGAACAATAGTGGCTTTTGAGTTGCCGATCACATAAAGGTTGAAAGGAAAATGTATAAGACAATACTTATTGTAGATGATGAAGAAAGTATTTGCACAGTTCTGAAAGGAATTCTCTCAGATGAAGGGTATGAGGTAACTACCGCAGGAAGTGGAGAGGAGTGCCTCAATATCATAGAGGAAGAATTGCCTGATCTTGTCCTCCTGGATATATGGTTACCGGGAATTGATGGTATTGAAACCCTTAAATTGATCAAATCGAAATATCCCCAGATACAGGTTGTTATAATGTCAGGTCATGGAACAATCGAATCTGCTGTCAAGGCAACAAAATTAGGGGCCTTTGATTTTATTGAGAAACCATTGTCATTGGATAAAATAGTTCTTATTGTGGATCATGCCTTGAACCTTGTTCGTTTAGAGGAGGAAAATAAGTTATTAAAAAATAAGTTTGAACATGATTATGAGCTCACGGGTAAAAGTCAATTAATTACAGAACTGAAGGAAATGATTCAGATTATAGCGCCAACCAATGCATGGATCCTTATTATGGGTGAAAACGGTACGGGGAAAGAACTTGTTGCCAGAGCCATTCACAGGAAGAGTAAGAGGGCACAAAAGCCCTTTGTCGAGGTCAACTGTGCTGCCATACCGGAAGAGTTAATAGAAAGCGAACTTTTTGGACATGAAAAGGGATCTTTCACAGGGGCTACCCAGAAAAAAAAGGGAAAATTTGACTTGGCAAACGAAGGCACTATCTTCCTCGATGAAGTAGCGGATATGAGTCTAAAGGCACAGGCCAAGATTCTCAGGATTCTTCAGGAAAAGAAATTCGAGAGAGTAGGGGGTACAAAATTCATTGATACTGATGTGAGAGTGCTGGCGGCGACGAATAAAGATCTTGAACTGGAAATGGAGGAAGGGAGATTCAGACAGGATCTTTACTACAGATTACATGTCATACCCCTGGTGGTGCCTCCACTGAGAAGCAGGAAAAAAGACATTCCCTTTCTGGTAGAACCGTTCATAAATGAATTTTGCCTTAAAGAAGGGATCTCTGAAAAGAACATTACCGATGAAGCATTAGATATATTCATGCAACATGACTGGCCTGGGAATGTCAGAGAATTAAAGAATATAATAGAACGCCTGGTTATCACGATTCCATCTGATACTATTACTGTAGATGATGTTCCCTTCTTGAAGAAGAATCGAGATATAGAGAATGGTGATTCAACACTTGATGCAGAATCTTATAGAAAGGCGAAAGAGGAATTTGAAAAGGATTTTATTTCTCAAAAACTTCAAGAAAACCAATGGAATGTTTCAAAAACGGCCAAATTAATAGGTTTGGAGAGAAGTAATCTTCATAAAAAGATTAAAAGCTATGACTTGCAAGTAACAAAAGAACAATCCTGATGAAACGGGATGATATCATTACCGGAGTTGGAGGAAAAAGTTTTATACAGCACAGGGAACGGCACGACCGTGTATAAGTTTCATCCGATATTTTCTTGTTGGTAATGATTCAGATTGCAGCAATTCTCTTATCCTCGAAAGAGGCAGAACCCGGTAATCCATTTTGTGTACCCTTTCAAGTAAGTCTATGAAATACTCGCCCCATATTCCACCTTCTGCTTTGGCATGTACAGGAAGTACATGTATGCCTCCACCTTTTAGTATTTGAACAATGGTTGAAACACCCTGGTTGACTCCTGTTTCCTCGAAACAGGGAAGATCTGAAGGGATCTCTATGAGATTTATCTTTTCGTGAATAAATGGTTCTCCGGCTCGGGTGCAACTGAGATAAGCAAAATTAAATCTCTCTATAATTTCCAGTGTCCTGTCATCAATGAGCCAGCCCGGGGCACCGAAGGATTGAGGTTTTCTTTTGACCAGTTTTCTGTATCCATCGGTGCCCTTTTTAAACCAATCTTCAATCCATTCATACGAATGCGAATGAAGTTCATCCTGCCACCTCCTGTGGTCCCAGGCATGAAATTCTACCTCATGTCCTTCTGATATAATTTGTTGCACGAGATCAGGAAATGAAAGAGCTATCATGGGTGAGGGGATCAATGTGCCATACAGGGCGGTTTTCATACCATAAAGACGACTGGCATTAGTCCTAAGCATTTTTTTTAGAAAACCGGGGTTTTTAATAAGTTGAAGGATTGCCCGCCCTGAAGCATCCGGCCCTATACTTAAATAAAAGGTTCCTTTCATATCGAAGCGAGACAAGATTGAAAGGAGTCGGGGCACCCCTCTTTTCATGCCGATGTATGTATCCACATCGATTTTCAGG
Organism: Syntrophaceae bacterium UBA3084; assembly: GCA_002367335.1. GTDB lineage: Bacteria > Desulfobacterota > Syntrophia > Syntrophales > UBA6807 > UBA3084. The sequence goes on from DFBI01000198.1 coordinate 5,303, forward strand.
CCCAGGATATTTTCTTTATTTTGATGGTTTGGCTGTTCCTTCATTTTCTTCCAAAAAAGCGTAAAGTGTCTTTTTGAGTGATTCTTCCAGCCCGGTCACAGGAGTCCAGTCCAAAAGCCTCTTGGCCTTTTCAATACTGGGTTTCCTTGTATATATGTCCTGGTATCCTTTGCCATAGTAGGAACCGGCTGACACTTCGGCGATTTCAGAAAAATCTTTGTCATTCTTGTGATTGGGATGTTCCATGAAAATCTTTTTTAACATAAGGGCAAGTTCTTTTATAGAACAGTCATTCCAGGGATTACCGATGTTGATGATCTGATTTTTGCAGCAATCATTCCTGTTTTCCAGGATTTTCATAAGTGCATCAATGCCGTCTTCGACATAAGTAAAGCATCTCTTCTGCTTGCCCCCATCTACTAGAGATATGGGAAGTTTCATCATCAGCTCTGCGATAAACTGGGTAACAACCCTGGAACTTCCTTCTTTTGCGGTGTCCAGGGAATCTAATCTTGGTCCGACCCAGTTGAATGGTCTAAAAAGAGTAAACTCCAGATTATCCCTGATGCCATAAGCATAAATGACACGATCAAGCATTTGCTTGCAGCATGAATAGATCCAGCGTTCCTTCTGTATAGGTCCAACAACAAGAAAAGTCTCATCTTCGTTAAACTCGGAATCTGGAGAGGCGCCATAGACCTCCGATGTGGAGGGGAAGACAATCCTTTTATGATATTTTACACATTGCTTTACAATATTGAGATTCATCTCAAAATCGAGATTGAAGACACCAATAGGGTCCTTCACATAATGCTTAGGTGTGGCAATGGCAACGAGGGGCATGATGACATCACATTTTTTAACGTGATATTCAATCCACTCCTTGTTAATCGAGATGTCGCCTTCAATGAAGTGGAAACGGGGGTTATCAAGAACCTTCTCCAGTTTATCAAAGGCGAGGTCCATGCCAAAGACAGACCAGTCTGTAGTTTTGATGATTCTATTGGTTAAGTGATGTCCTATGAATCCATTGACTCCCAGTATTAAAATTTTCATTTCACAACAATACCTTCTTCCCTTCCCTTGAAATATTCAAAAATCTGATGATTTTTCATTTCTTCATTTATAACTTCGATGTCCAGGAGCTGCAGTCTCCCGTCCGATGCCTTGATATATACATTTTTCTCTTCGACCTCTATCGTGCCGGCTGTAGAATTTGAACGATTATCACACTCTGGATAGCCCCACCAGATAAGCAATTTTTCTCCTTCCGGGAGATAGGTGAAAGCCCCGGGATAGGGTTTAGTGACGGCTCTGATAAGATTGTAGATTCGCATAACCGGCCAGCTCCAGTCAATCATACCATCTTCGGGTTTCCTTCCCCCGAAATAACTTCCCAACTGTAAGTCCTGGGGAATGCGGGGGGCGCTTTCATTTTTTATCATAGGCAGAAGCTCTTTGAGGAGTTCTTTCGCGCACCTGCAGAGTTTTTTATAGAGTGTGAAAGCAGTATCTTCAATCTCTATCAGAACTTCTCTCTGCCCTGCGATATCTCCCGCATCCGCCTTTTCGACCATGTGATGAAGTGTAACGCCGGTGCTTTCTTCACCATTTAAAAGTACCCAGTTTACGGGACACCTACCGCGATAGGCCGGAAGGAGGGACCCATGAAGGTTGTAAGCTCCCGATGGGGGTATATTCAGAATCTCCTTGCCCAACAGGTTTCGATAGTAAAATGAAAATATTACTTCCGGAGCCATCGCGTCAATTTTTTTTATCCAATCCGCTGTGTTTACGTCTTCCGGACAGAATACGGGAACGCTGTTTTTTTCTGCCCAGTCGACAACCGAATCAAACCAGCAGTTTTCTTCAGAATCATCCAGATGGGAAAAGATAGCCCTTATATCGAAGTTTTCTCGCTTTAATGCCTCAAGTCCGACGACCCCCATATTGTGATAAGCAAACACAACGGCCTTCATCTGATATTTTCCTCGACATCAGAAGAATAAATCCTGTCAATTACATATTCAGGCCTTCTTCTAACCTCTTTATATATTCGTCCTATATACTCACCCGTGACGCCAAGTGCGAAAAACTGAAAGCCTATAAAAGCAAACAGTATAGCGAAAAGTGTAAAAACACCTTCTGCCGCCCAGGCAGCACCATAGACAAGACGGGCGATTCCAAGGACAAAACCCAAAGAAATTCCCAGGAAAGCCATCCCGATACCGGCATACATGATTAACTTCAGAGGGAAATCGGAAAACGATGATACAAGGTCAAACTGGAGATTTATGAGCTTTCTCATTGAATAATGGGAACTGCCTGCATATCGTTCTTCATGTGACACTTCGACCTCCGTTACATGTTTGGCAAAATATGTTGCTAATGCCGGTATGAATGTGGATTGTTCGTGGCTTTTAATCATATGCTGCACAATACTTCGTCGATAGGCCCGTAGCATGCACCCCCAGTCCGTCATGCGAACCCCTGTAATCCTTCTCGCGATAGCATTTACTATCCTGGATGGAAATGTTCTGAAAACGGAATCCTTTCTCTCTTTTCTTATGGTGCCGACGACGTCATAATTTCCTTCTTCCATTACCTTTACAAGTTTTGGAATTTCTTCAGGGGGATTTTGAAGGTCAGCGTCCATAGTGACAATTATGCCGCCTTTGGCAACAGAAAACCCTGAAAAGATAGCGGCATGCTGTCCATAATTCTTTGTAAGTTCCAAGACCTTGACATGAGGATGTGCTGCAAAACCCTTCAGTATAGAAAGACTTTTATCGCTGCTTCCATCATCTATAAAGATAATTTCGTATTCTTTACCCATATCTTTCATGACGGGCCTGAGACGTTCCATCAGATGTGGAAGGCTTGCTTCCTCATTATATACGGGGATTACCAGAGAGATCATATTCTCTTTATCCATGATTCAATATCTCCCTTATCGCCTCGCAGACATAAAGGACATCCTCATCTTTCATACCGGGAAACAGGGGCAGTGATATAATTCTGTCTGCGGCTCGCTCCGTTTCTTTTAGCGTTTCACTCATTGATCCATATTGCTTTTTTATATAGCTTAGACGATGTCCTGCGGGAAAGTGAATCCCGTATCCAATGTTATATGCCGATAATTTCTGCATAAACAGTTCCCTTTTTATGGATATTATCTTGATGATAAAGAGGTGCCATGGATGGATATGGGGATATGGTGGAACGCCCGGCAATTCAATTCCCTTAAGATTTTCCAATTCCTTTCGGTAAAGGTCGGCTAATTGTCTTCTACGGCTGTTAAGCTCTTCCAATCTGGACAATTGAGCAAGGCCGAGGGCGGCCTGGATATCTGTCAGGTTATATTTGAATCCGGGTTCGGTTATATCATACTCCGGATTTCCCCCCTTACCGTATCGTTTCCATGCATCACGTTCAATGCCATGAAATCTGAGAAGCCGTAACCGCTGTTCAAGCTTGTCATCGTTGAGCGTTATCATGCCGCCTTCGCCGGCCGTGATATTTTTCAGGGGATGGAAAGAGAAAATCGCGGTCTGCCCGAATCCTCCCGCGTGGACGTCTTTATAGTAAGAACCCATGGCATGTGCCGCGTCTTCGATAACGGGAAGATTGTATCTTCCCGCGACATCCATTATTCTGTCCATGTCGGCAGGAGCGCCTGCAAAATGGACGGGAATAATCGCTTTTGTTCTTTCTGTTATCGATTCTTCAATCAGATCTTCATTAATATTAAGAGTATCATAATGTACATCAATAAAAACAGGTTTTCCTCCACACAGGGTAATCATATTGATTGTAGATGAAAATGTCATGGAAGGTGTTATGATCTCATCTCCCTTTTTAATATCCAGGGATAGAATCAAAAGATGCATTCCTGCTGTGCCTGAGCTGAGCGAGATGGCATGGTGTGCACCTGTGAGATCGCGGAATTTGTCTTCAAGGGAAGCGCAGAGAGGTCCCGTTGTGATCCAGCCGGACTCCAAACATTTTACAACTTCACTTTTTTCCTTTTCGCCGATTGATGGTCTGCTCAACGGGAGAAAATCTTTTCTTATTTTCATAAATCAAATCCTTAGGAATCAAGAAGAAATAAGTTATACGGATTGCGCCGTAATGTTGTTTGTTTTCAAGGCGTGTTGAAGCGCGCATAACGAGTTATGTAAGCTTTGACACAACACAGAAAACAAGCAAAAGGACAAGCAAGGTGTATGAGTTATTTATTCTTGCCGACTTAGGGACTGGAAACAAATAACTCATCGTTTTCGCATCCCTGCTTCAGGCCATCTCTAGCCGATCTTCAATCACAAAATCCTCGACATAGCCCTGCTATGCCTGCGGTTTTGTTCAATCTGATCGACTAACCCTAACCTAAATCAGGGCACGAATTCCAATGATTTATTTATTTCCAGTTCCTTAGCATCGCAGACGCAGGAGATAAAAAGCACCGTTGCTCCACAGCACCTCTACGTTTGGAATTTTCTTTTTCAGTCTTTCGAGTCTTTCTTTATATTGGGTTACACAGTAAATGTTACCTTTTTCTTTGCATAATTTTACGAAATCTTCGGAATGTAAAAAATAGCGACTCTTTTCATCAGATGGAAGATGGTTGATACCATAACTCAATTCCCCAAAATCGTCAACAACAGGAGTTCTGATCTTCGCATAAAAATCAATTCCATAGAAATTAATACCATATTGGAACAATTCTTCATCGGCGGGAATAACGAGTTTGATTGCCTGTGAAACAGGGTAGGCAGATTTATATGGTGTTAAGAAATCAGAAGCAGGAAAGACCATTGAACCCAAAAATAGAACGGAGAGAATGTAAATGGTCATGAACCAGCCCTTTTCCCATCGTCGTTTAATCAAATCAGGCAGGAACATAATCATGATTTGAAAAAAGATCGGCAGGATTACAAGAAACCACCACTTCTCGGAATGCATGATGACAAGATCTCTGCCTAATCTTGTGTTTTTCAGCATGGGGGGCAGAACAAGCACGGTGATAAACAATAGGGATTGAAAGAAAATCGGCAAATGCACTAAAAACCATTTGCCATTTTTTTCTTCAGGGATGCTATCCTGATCTTCGTAAAGATTGAAAAGATAACCAAAAAGGACTGCAACGGGCAGGAAGACAGGTGTGACATAGGTTATCAGTTTTGATGAAGAGACAGAGAAGAACAGAAAAATAAAAATTGCCCATGTCAGGAGAAAACGTATATCGATTTGCTGCCAGAGACGCGTCGTTTTCCCTGAGACTCCCCTTATTGCCTGAAACAAAAACGCGCACCAGGGAAGAGTACCCAGAATAATGATGGGTATATAGTAATAGAATGGACCACTTTTGCGAGATATGTCTCTTGCATATCTCAGGAACTGTTCATGGACGAAAAAGAACCACAGAAAATCTTTATTCGCCTTCTGAACGAGAATGATCCATGGACATGATATGGCAAGGAAGATAAGCATTCCACCTGGCGAAAAAAGCCGTAAAATATCTCGCCATTTCTTACAAATGATGAGCCACAGAATCAGTATGGCAAAGGGGAACACTATACCTATCAGCCCCTTTGTCAGAAAAGCCAGGGCGCTGGCGATGTATAGAATATAAACCCAAATCTTTTTCTGATAATCTCCTGTGATATATCGATATCCTGCCCAGGTGGCGAGGCAGACGAAAAAGGCAAGGGGAATATCCAGTATATTTATTCTTCCAATGGCAAAATGGTACAGAAATGTGCTTAAAATCCCCGCTGAGTATAATCCTGTCCTTTCACCGGCAAAGAAAATACCCATAAAATATACAAGAATAATACATCCCCAGGCACAGAGGCCCACGAAAAGTCTTGATGAAAAATCGTTTTCACCGAATATTTTGAATGACAGAGCTGTTGCCCAATAACAGAGAGGAGGTTTTTCGAGATAGGTCACATGATGTAAATGAGGGGTGATATAATCTCCTGTACTGTTCATCAGGCTTGGAATATCGCTGTATCGGGCCTCATCAGGCTCCATTAATGGCATAGCCGGTAACAGAATTATATAAAGAAACAGAGGAACAATAAATAGAAACATAATTTTGGTTTTCATCTTATTAATTCCTCTTCATGTAAATTGTCAGAGCTACTATTCTTGAAATTGAGTTTCTGTCTTATGTCCGAGAATGAGAATTTATTAAATGGCAAAAAAATCAATCCCAAAACAACAATGATTCCTATACTTAAAAAATGAAGTACTATGGCATATGTAAGTGCATCTGTTTTGGGAATGCCAAATAAAGTCAGTCCAAGTACACAAAAAAAATGCCAGTTTCCTATAAATCCCGGTGCTGTTGGTATTGTAATACCTAATATGATAATGACCATCAAAACGAAAGCAGCAGACAGGGGAAGATCAATATCAAAAGCAAAAAAGAGAACATATATGGCTGAGGCATCAATTACCCATATCAATATAGATAAAAAGGCTAAAAAGAGTATTAACTTTCCGTGGGAAATGATCTTGAATCCATCGATAAGATGATTGATCATCTCCATTAGTTTAAGATAACTTTTCCCGGGCAGTTTTTTTAGAAGGGGGGTTAATATTCTGAGGGAGTGATCCCTTTTATAGATACATAAAGTTATCAAACTGAGAAAAGCCAGGGATATGAAAAGGAAAATTATACTGGTTTTGATCAGCCATGGCGGCAGTGGGGTGAATGAAACCACAATAAAAAATGTCAGCAATATAGTCAGGCTGTCAAAGACACGTTCTACCAGGATGGTTCCTACTGCCGAAGTCATCTTGATATCTTTTTGGGTACTAATGAGGTAAGGCCTGGCAAGTTCACCGATTCTTGCCGGAATGGCTATAACAGCTAGAAAACCTGCACTGGTAACAGAAAAAAGAGAAAACTGGTCAACCTTTTTAACGGGGTTTAAAATTATACCCCATCTATAGGATCTCAAGACTTGAATCAGGATCAGTAAACATAAGGTGCAAACAAGATAAACGGGCTTTGCAGCCTTTAATCCGCTGGTAACCCCTTTGAAATCGATGCCTCTAAATGTCAGATATATCAATAAGGAACTTATGAGGATTCCCAGAATAAGTTTTTTGAACATGGCTCACTATCAGTAAAAAAATACCCGGACTCAAGCATAAAGATACAAAATCTTTCTTAGACCGGGTAAGTTTCAAGTTATTTTTTCAACAGATGGTCGGTTACCTTATCATGCAAACGCCGGGATGCCACCTGGTTGCCTATGATGCCCACTCTTATGGCTACCGTTGTCAAATTCTTTGCCTTGTACTTGATTGAGAAGAGTACCTTTTCTTCATCTATAACCGCATCTATTGTTCCCTTGCCGATCTCTTTATATGGTGTAACATCAGTCGAATTCATATCCGCTACGGTCTTTTCACAGGCATCCCATACCCTGTCGAACGAAAAATGATAGTCTGTCTTCAATTCACCACTTACGTAAAAATATGTTCCCGTGCCAGCGCCAACAGCGGCGCCACCTACAACAAGAGGGGCACAACCCGACAGGATAAAAGCGCCCAAAATTAGAAATAATACCCAACTTTTTATTTTCTGCATTTTATTACTCCTTCCCAGTTTGATAGTAGTTGTCATGTTACAATTTTTTCCCTTCTTCTCCAAAGTCCTTAAGACCTTTTGCAATGGATTTTAGCTTTTCATCAACGAGATAGTTTATCGTATCCAGGGGGTAATTACCTTTTTCGTCTTTCCCCCCGGGTTCAACACCTGTCAGTATCGTTATGCCTGTGTCTATTGTACTTACCGGGTGTATATGAAACCTGCCTTCTGAGACAGATTGTACCACATCCTTTCTTAACATAAGGTCAGGAACATTCAAAGAAGGTATCATTACACCCTGGTTTCCTGTAAGACCTTTGACTTTACATACATCGTAAAAACCTTCAATTTTCTGATTAGCGCCACCTATCGGCTGGATCTCGCCCTTCTGATTTACAGAACCCGTAACACCTATATCCTGTCTGATTGGTAATCCTGAAAGGCTTGACAGAATCGCGTAAACTTCCGTCGATGACGCGCTATCACCATCTACACCTCCATAGGATTGTTCGAAACATATACTTGAACTCATCGTCAGAGGTTTGTCCTGTGCATATTTGCCTCTAAAATAACCTTCCAGAATCAACACCCCTTTATCATGGGTCTTGCCCGAAAGCTTTGCTTCTCTCTCTATATTAATAACGCCGGCTCTGCCCATAGATGTTTCTGCCGTTATTCGTGAAGGCTTCGCGAAAGAATAATCGCCCATATCATAAATAGATAGGCCATTTACCTGTCCTACTGCGGCGCCGTCCGTATCAATCATAATGGTTCCGTCTTCGATCATTTCCTGGATTTTATCCTCGACGAGTTTTACCCGTCCGACCTTTTCTTCGTAAGCCTTATCAATATGCCTGCCTTCAACTATTTCACTGCCATCTTTTTGGGCCCAGTAATTTGCTTCACGGATAAGATCTGCAATATCGCTAAATCGTGTGGATAATTTCTTCTGCTTTTCCGCCAACCTGATACTAAATTCTATGATTGCCGCCACAGCGCTTTTGTGAAACTGCAGCAATTTTTCATCTTCTATGATCCTCTTTGTAAAATATATATAGTCCTTGACATGTTCTTCCTTGTTAGACATTTCTGTATCAAACTGGGCCTTTGTCTTGAATATTTTTTTGAAGTCATCTTCCAGATTGTAGAGGAGATGGTAGAGATAATTGTCTCCTGTCATGATAACCTTCACATCGATAGGTATAGGTTCCGGTTTAATGGCGGTGGAGCCCAGGCTAAAGGGATCATAAGGTTGCATGTTTAATGATCTGTTTTTTAAGGTTCTCTTAAGAAATGACCACACACCTGGTTCAACGAGGGCTTCAAGTGCGTTGAAAACAATGTATCCTCCATTTGCCCTGAGGAGAGATCCCGCCTTTATGCGGGTAAAATCTGTTTTCCAGAAACCTGATCTGTCAATTTCCCTCTCGATGGCGCCGAACAGATTTTTGTATGTTGGCGCCGTTTCGATAATTACCGGAACTTTTTCGGTCTGAGAATTATCAACAACAACATTAACTTTATATTCAATGAATTTTGTTGAATGCATTGATGGATAATGAGGAGCAGGTATATGTTCTTGCTGCTCTTGGTCTCGCTCTTTAAATTTTTTTAAGTTTGACAGGATGTTTTCCTGTACACTATCCAAATAATAATTTACCTTTTCGCCGTATCTCCCGTATTTTAACTTTATATCTGAGATCAGCCCGCTTATTACGGGAAGACCCGTTTGATATTCAAGAGAATTCATTTCACTGCGAATTTCCTTTTCTATTTGCCTTGTTTCTCTCATAAGGCCATCGAACTCAATCCTGAGTTCGCTCAGTTTTGTTTTGATTTTTTCAAGGTTTTCTTGACTGAATTTGTCCTGTTCTGCCAGAGCTTCGAGATGATCGACGGGAGCGGGTTTTCCTTCATAAACAGGGACAATATCCTGCCTCGAATAGGGGCCTACCTGATATTGAACAAGTTGGAAATTTTCCTTCTGTATCTTTTCACTAAATTCTTTCACCATTTCCTTCTGTTTTGCAATGTGGCTGCTGACAATCTGCTCGGAAGCCTTCTTGAATTCTTCACTATCAAATATGTGGGGTATCTTCTTTTCAAGATGTAAGATAATTTCATCCATATCTTTTTGAAAGTTTGTCCCCTCGCCGGGCGGGAGCATGATCACATCGGGCATGTCCGGATTTCTGAAATTGTTGACATAGCAAATATCATTGGGGATCTTTGTCTCGGTATCAAGTTGATCTAAAAGGCGTTTTATCGTAGAGGTTTTCCCTGTTCCTGTAAGACCTGCAGCATAAATGTTATAACCGGGACTTTTTATTTCCAATCCCATTTGCACTGCTTTTACAGCCCTTTCCTGCCCAATGATTCCCTTTGAGTATTCACACTCTTTAGTATTTTCAAATCCAAGAGAATCAGGATCGATTCTGATTCTCAAATTTTCTGGTGAGAGTTCTTCGAAATGACTTATCTTTTTCATTGCTGACCCCTTGAATTCTTATAATCCTACCAACTCTTTTGGAGATGATACAACATTAATATAATTTATGTTTTTTAAATTGTCCATGTTTTTTCTTGAGTATCAATGCTGGTTCTGATAAATCGCAAATGCAATAGATGAATTGTACCAAAGGCTGGAATCAATATGAAAAAGTTTTTGATTGCCATAGTTGTATTCTTTGTATTGCCATTTAATCTTAATGCCTTCCAACTGAGTGATACAACTGATAAGGGTAAAATTGCAATTTATTCGCAGTACAGGGATATCTCGCCGGGGGAAGTTATAAAGATTTCCTTACAATCTCCAAAGTGTTCATCGGCGAAGGTTTACTTTGAGGGAAAAGAATATTCATTTGTTCCCGACAGGAAGCATTCTACACTTTTTCTCCTCATAGGTTTAGGGCTTGACATGAAGCCTGGTATTCGTGATCTGAATATCTACATTGATTTCCCGGATGGAAGTCAAAAAAGCTATTCATTCAAGCTTCCTGTCACAAAAGGAATTTTCCCGGTTAAGAAGATTACCGTGGACATGAAGTTCATTGTTCCATCTCCTGAAGCGCAGGAGAGGATAATGGAAGAAGTTAAACTGGTCAATGAGGTTTATGGGGCATATACTCCCGGCTGG
>DFBI01000191.1 GCA_002367335.1 Syntrophaceae bacterium UBA3084
TTCGACTGAGCGTTCGACGGTTCGACTGAGCTCGCCGAAGGCTGAGCTCACGCCGAAGTCTCACGCCGAAGCCAATTTTGCACGAACTTTACAATTAAGGGACTAATGTTTTGACAGGTCAAAACGGCTATATGTATTCCGGCTGTGAAATTTATCACGAGAAGAAGTGAATAACCCGTTTATTCTTGACGTTACGAGTCATTTTTCATATACTGTCGCACACTCTAATGGACAAATCTTTATAATAAGGGAGCGTGTAAAATGGACCAAACAACTGTTGTTTTATTGTTGTCCTGTCCTGATGCCAAGGGAATTGTAGCATCAATATCGAATTTTATCTTTAACCACAAGGGGAATATTTTACATGCTGCACAGCATACAGCCCAACCGGGGAGCGTGCTGTTTATGCGAATTGAGTGGGATCTCGATGGCTTTGAGATTCCCCGTGAAGAAATAAAAGATGCTTTTCACCCACTGGCTGAAAGATTCAAAATGGAGTGGGATATTTACTTTTCCGATTATGTTCCAAAGATAGCCATATTTGTCTCCAGACATGGTTACTGTTTCAATGATCTCATAATGAGGCACCAGGTGGGAGAATTCAAAGCGGAAATTCCCCTTATTATCAGTAACCATACTGACCTGAACCCGGTGGCAGGGCAGTTTGGTTTAAATTACAGGCATTATCCCATAACCCCGGAAAACAAAGCCGAGCAGGAAGAAAAAGAGATTGCGGAGTTAAAAAAACACAAAATCGATCTGATTATCCTTGCGCGGTATATGCAGGTACTGAGCAGCAGATTTGTTAATGAGTACCCTAACCGGATAATAAACATACACCATTCCTTTTTACCCGCATTTGCCGGTGGCAACCCTTATAATCAAGCCTATAACAGAGGAGTCAAGATCATTGGCGCCACAAGCCATTATGTTACCGGAAAACTCGATGACGGACCCATAATTGCTCAGGATGTAATTGAAATCACACACAGAGATTCGGTGGATGACATGATGCTCAAGGGAAAAGACCTGGAAAGGACCGTCCTCGCAGAGGCAGTGAGGCTTCATCTGAAAAACAAGATACTGGTTTACGGCTCAAAAACCATAGTGTTTGATTGAACACAGTTACTACTTACATCATCTCTTTTTGACTCATTTCCACGGCACGATCGATTTCTGCCTTGAGCTGTGGGGGCAGGTCGGGTATATCCACATTGAGAAATCCCCTTACTATGGTTGCCGTTGCTTCATCTTCTGTCAGTCCGCGTGACATGAGATACAGGATTTCTTCCTGAGCAATCTTGCCTACTGCCGCTTCGTGTGACATTTCCACACCGTCAACCTTACCGGTCAACTCAGGTATGGCGTGCATAAACCCGCCGTTTAGAATAAGACCGTGGCATTCCAGATGACCTTTTACCCCGGGTACTTCACCGATCAGATCTCCCCGCGAGGTAATATTCCCACCATTGGTAATGGCACGGGAAATAATTTCCGCTCTTGTAGCTTCCCCTTTTAAATAAACGCGCCCGCCTACATCCAGTTCTGAACCGGGACTTCCGACAAGGAGACTGTAAAAACGGGCTACGGCTCCTTTTCCGGTTAGATAGGTCGTTGGGTATGTCTGGATGGATTTGGCAGGTTTCATGCTGACATAATTGTTGAGGAAGAGACCTCCTTCCTCAACCATCGCAACGGATCTGGGACGAACCATCATCTCTTCCGCCCAGTGATGAATCATGGTAAAACTCAGCTTCGCGTTTTTTTTCACGTAAAACTCCGTGATACCTATATGAAGTCCTCTGTTTACGTGGGCGGCTGCAGCGCAGCCGGATATAACATGAAGCTCCGAACCTTCCTCTGCTATGATAATATTATGCACATGTTGTGAGGAGTTTTCCTTCTCTAAATACAGACAGGTCTGTGCGGGAAAGAAGATCTTGCTGCCGGGGAGGGCTCTGATAACATAACCGTCGTGCAGATCGAGACGAGCACGGGATGTATATTTGTCCGTATCCACGGAAGCCAGTTTCCAGTAATAATCTTTTATCCAATCCAGTTTTTCAAGAGCTTCCTTAATCGGAATGATTTCCAGGCCGTCATCGTGTGAAAAGGAAAAAATCGCAGATGAATCTTTCTGAATATATGAACCGGATCTTTCCTTTTCACTTGTGTCCACGCCGGAGAAAATCATTTGTTCTTTATCCGCACCAGAAAGCTTGTTTAAATCGTTTATTCGTTCATGTTTCGGAGATTCCACTGCGAAAGAATCGAGATTAACATCCGAACCAATTTTTGCTTTCTTATCCTTTGCTGAAGCTGCCTCCCGGTCTAAGTCGCGCATTGTATACACTCCTCGTATCCCACTTCTTTTATCTGTTTGAAGATTTCAGAGGGATTACTTCTGCATGCCAGTACTCCTTCGTAAAGAACCTGGCCTTTGTCCGCAGTCACATAATCGAGAATAAATCCTGTATGAGTTATAATAAGACCCATCTTTGTACGTTCCTGCACGATTTGTTTCTTCGATTTGTCAGGGGTTGAATGCAAATCCTGTTGGAGGAGATGGTTGATCGTGTTTCCAATAAGTGAGATATTTTCCATATCAACTCCTGATTCCGGTTCGTCAAAAAGGAGAAAATCAGGGTCCTGGGCCATTAATTGCAGCAGCTCAGATCGTTTAATCTCGCCTCCGGAAAAGCCGACATTGATATCGCGTTCCAGAAAGTCTGAGAAATTTATCTTTTCAGCCAGATCATCAACATCTACTCCATTATTGGAACAGATCTGAATCATTTGTCTTGTTTTCAAACCTTTGATACTGGGGGGACGCTGATATGACATTCCGATACCCAATCTAGCCCTCTCATTAATGGTCATGTGGGTGATATCCTGTCCCTTGAAGGATATCTTTCCTGCCACTACTTCATACTGAGGATATCCCATGATGGTCATCAAGAGTGAGGTCTTGCCTGAACCATTTGGACCGAACAAAATGTGAGTTTCCCCCGGCTTAATTTCAAGATTTATGTGCCTCAGGATTTCCTTGTCCCCGAGTTTAACTTTTAAATCTTCTATAACTAACACTTTTGTTTCCTCTTGTGGTTTTCTTGGAAATTATCGATTCACCTCTAATAACACATTATCAATGCTTTTCCCATCCGTAATGTTAAGATGATTTTGAAAGTTGATTGAATCGTTGCACAAAGTGAGATATCTTAGGGACTGGAAACAAATAACTCATCATTTTCGCATCCCTGTTTCAGGCAATCTTTAGCCGATTTTCAATCACAAAATCCTCGACGTAGCCCTGCTATGCCTGCGGCTTCGGCGTGAGCTCAGTCGAACGGTTTTGTTCAATCTGATCGACTAAACCTAACCTAAATCAGGGCACGAATTCCAATGACTTATTTATTTCCAGTCCCTAAGCAATTATTCTTGACACACATTGATTACTTTCCTATATGTTCATGGCAGGAAGTATTTTTTAAACAAACATTTCAAATACAGATGGATGTGAGGAAGAGGGGT
>DFBI01000080.1 GCA_002367335.1 Syntrophaceae bacterium UBA3084
CTTTCGCTTTATCGAATATCCAGTTATACTTGACAAACTTTACTCTGTAAAATATTGTCCACTTCGAGTGGATGTAAGAAAAAAGGAAAGGGGACAGTCTCTTTATACTTGACTTGAAGAGCTTTAAAGAATATTAAGGATTTCGGAATTGGGGGAATTCAAAAGAGGAGAAAAATAATGCCAAGAATTGCAAGATTAATAAACAGAGAAGAAAAGACTGCTTACCATCTCATGTCTCGAACTGCATTAGACGGTTTTCCGTTTGGTGATGTAGAAAAAGACGAATTGGTTAAGATTATTAAGCAATTCAGCAACCTGTTTTTTGTGGATGTATTTGGATATTGCATTATGTCCAATCATTATTTATGTGGAGCTCCANNGTTGAACTGAACCGCTTCGCGGAAGTGTTTTCCCCGCCCGCCTTTTCTTTCTCTTTAAGTTTTTAATAAACCAATCCACCAAATTTATTTATAATACCTCCTGGCCAGACATTCATAGGGAATGTCCGGCCGTAAATGATCCACCACAAATCATACAGGAGGAGGTATTATGAGCACTTTACTTAGAAAACAGTTTAATGACCACATGATTCTACGGGGATTTTCCCCAAAAACCAAAGATGCCTACATAGGCGCTGTTGCCGCTCTGGCAAAATACTACCATCTTTCTCCAGACAACCTTAATAACGATCAGATTCAGGCTTACCTGCTTCATCTTATCAAAGACCGCAAGCTGGCCTGGAGTTCAGTAAACGTGGCCTTTTCAGGGCTTCGTTGTTTTTATACCCAGGTTCTCAAATGGGATGAAACCCGATTTCATATCCCGTCCCGTCCTCGACAAAAAAATTTGCCTAAACTGTTGAGCGTAGAACAAGTCAATGATCTACTGAAAGCGGCCTCCAACATTAAACACCGGGCGCTTCTCATGACTGTTTATGGTGGGGGCCTTCGGGTCAGTGAAGTGGTCCGTCTCAAACCCCACCATATCGAAAGTGATCGGATGATGATCCGGGTCGAGCAGGGCAAAGGCCGAAAGGATCGTTACACCATACTGCCGCAAAGCCTTCTTGCTCAATTAAAAGCATACTGGAAGGCATGTCGTCCTCATTCATGGCTGTTTTTCGGCAGGGACAAGGACAAGCCCATGCCCATAGCCACTGCCCAAGGAATCTATAACAACGCCAAAAACAAAGCAGGCATCAAAAAAGGCAACGGTATTCATACACTCAGGCACTGCTTCGCCACCCATCTATTGGATCAGGGCGTTGATATCTACACCATCAAACAAATGTTGGGACATACCTCCCTGGTAACCACATCAAAGTATCTACATACGACTAAAGAAAAAATTACAGCCGTCAAAAGCCCTCTGGATACCCTCGATATCCATAAAAAGAAATAGGAGGACTGAGATATGTTATTAAAAAATGATAGTAAACAGTCATCAATCAGTTCCAACGGCCGTAAACCGGAAGTAGCGGATATCTTCCGGCTTTACGGCCAAGATTATCGAAAAAACCATAACCTTTCCTTTGAACAGTTAAAGGTGATGCGTCAAATCTCAATATGCCGCACCGCCGCCTTGGGCGGGCATATTGAACGATGCACTGAATGCGGTTATGAGCAGAATGTTTATAATTCCTGCCGTAATCGCCATTGCCCTAAATGTCAGACCATGGCCAAAGAAAAGTGGCTCAATAACCGCAAGGCAGAACTGCTTCCATGTGGCTATTTCCATCTGGTCTTCACATTACCACATGACCTAAACCCAATCATTTTGTGCAATAAAAAACCCCTTCTCCATATCCTGTTTCAGGCAGCAAATGAGACCCTCCAGGCCTTCGCCAAAGATCCCCAATGGCGCTTAGAAGGTCAACCAGGCTTTATCTGCGTGCTGCACACCTGGAGTCAGACACTAATGGATCACTTTCATCTGCATTGTCTGTTCCCTGCCGGAGTACTGTCTTTTGAAAAGGATCGGTGGATACCCTCACGCAAGAATTTCCTTTTTAGAACCGGTTCCCTGGCAAAGGAATTCAAAAACAGGTATATCCGTCTACTTAAAGCAACTTTCAATAAAAACAAAATCATTTTCCCGGCAAACACCGCAAAAACAGGAACTTTAGAAGGCTTTAACAATCTCACCAAGCAGTTAAAAACCAAAAAGTGGATTGTATACGCCAAACGTCCCTTTGCAGGGCCCGAGCAGGTACTTGAATATTTAGGTCGCTATACTCACCGGGTGGCCATATCCAATCATCGTATCATATCCATTGACGATTCAACGGTCACATTCACATACAAGGACCGCAATGACGACAATAAAACAAAGCGCATGACGCTTAATGCCGATGAGTTTATAAGGCGGTTTCTTTTGCACGTTCTGCCACATAGGTTTGTGAAAATTCGCTATTTCGGGTTTATGTTCCACAGGGATAAGCAAAAGAACATCGAACTAATTCGAAAGCTCATGGATGCGGTCGCGGCCTTCACTGAAAAGGTTGAAGAAACCGTTCAGCAGATGATGCTACGACTTACCGGTGTGGATATCGCCCTCTGTCCGCATTGCGGGAAGGGCCGCATGATCCCTGTAATCAAAATCCCAAGAACCGTGGTCTTAAACATTGATTTCAAAGGAGCCGTGATGGGTTCATCTTAACAACATCAAAGAGTTTTTTATAAATATATTCATCCCTTGCAAATGCGCATTCGAACGCCGCGCTATAGGTATGCCCTTATGCAGCCTCTTAGGCTTGTTTTACAAAAGATTTCAGGGAAAATATCCTGCAACTCACATTCAAACACCACAAATCCGGCTGCAAATCGTCTTTATCCCCGGTTCAGATTTAAAAACCCGGCGGGCTTCTCCTTGAAATTGTTCCCCTGCCATGATATAAACCCCATAGTATGACTTTCAATGTAGCGGCTCTGTTCAACCACATCTTATCCATCATCCCGCTTCCGAATTCAATGGTAAGCGGTCATCCCACCGGTTTCGGAAGGTCGAAGATCTTCCTTTTTATTTCGGCGGGACGAAGGATAAAACGCTATTCG
>DFBI01000007.1 GCA_002367335.1 Syntrophaceae bacterium UBA3084
CTGCTTCATCCCATTTAAGCTCAACCTTTCCCAGAACACTGGCAAAGACAAGCTTTAATCGTTGCGTCTCGAGTGACGAGAGAAAGGGATAAAACTTGAGACTGTAAAACATTCCGTAATGCGGGTTGATGTAGGGAAAGAATTCCAGAGTTACAGGGGTAATCTTTTTAATTTTTCTCACTTCTATGGGATATATTCTGTGCCCTTTCCCGTCTGATAAAAATATTTTCCAGATAGAATTAGCCTGAGAAAAATCATTTGAATTCTTTTCTGGAATATAGGCATAAAACAGGAATTCCGTATAATCAGAGGTAAGATCTTCATGTAGCCGAGCCTTTGCTTTCTTTTCTGAATCCGTCAAAAGATATATTTTTGAATATTCTGAAAGATAGGCTTTGTTGAATTCTCTGCTTTTGCAGGTTGCAACAATATGAACCATGGTTTCAAATTGAGAGTGAACGGTTTTATCTCTTGTCCACCTCTTTAAGGCAACCTGATATTTTTTCGAGATATTTTTTCCTTTCGCAATGTCTGCATATTCTTTAATCTGGCTACAGGCTGGGCAGACCATCAAGAAAATCAACAAAACTATCCATACTCGCGTTTTCATTTTCCCCTCCAAATACCCTTGTAAATATATAGCCTACATGTCCCAGGAAATTTTCTACCTTAAACGTATGATCAATATCTTCAGGATTTAAATACGACATAACCTCACTATCCTCAAGAAGCAGCTTCTTAAATTCGGCTCCTTCCTCCCATGATTTCATGGCATTTGCCTGCACAACAGCATAGGCATTTTCTCTGGATATTCCCTTCTCTATCAATTTCAGCAAAACCATCTGGGAAAAAATCAGGCCCCTGGTCATGTTTAGATTCGAAAGCATCCTGTCAGGATAGACTAAAAGTTGCCCCATCATTCCTGTAAATCGATTTAACATAAAATCAAGAAGTATCGTGGCATCGGGAGCGATAACTCTTTCGACAGACGAATGACTGATATCCCTCTCATGCCACAGGGCAACATCCTCCAGTGATGCCATGGCATGAGATCTTATAAGGCGCGCGAGGCCGGAAAGATTTTCCGAAAGGACAGGATTACGTTTGTGCGGCATGGCCGATGACCCCTTCTGGCCGGGCGAGAAGAATTCCTCTACTTCTCTCACCTCAGTCCTCTGTAGAAGTCTGATCTCTGTGGCAAACTTATCTATGGAAGATGCAACAATCGCCAGGGTTGAAAAATATTCTGCATGTCTGTCCCTCTGAACAATCTGTGTTGAAACAGGAGCAGGCTTCAGTCCGAGTTTCCCGCAAACATATTCCTCCACGAAGGGATCTATAAAAGAAAAGGTGCCAACGGCCCCGGATATCTTTCCATAGCTGATCGCATCTTTTGCCCTGATCATCCTCTCCATGTTTCTTGCCATTTCCTGATACCAGAGAGCCATTTTCAGACCAAACGTAATGGGCTCAGCGTGTATTCCATGGGATCTCCCTATCATCAGAGTATCTTTGTACTGAAAAGCCTTTTTTCTCAGGACGGTCAACAATTGCTCAATGTCCCGGATAATGAGATCAGAGGCTTCTTTTAAAAGTACGGCAAGGGATGTATCAAGAATATCCGATGACGTCAGACCCATGTGGATATACCTTGCATCTTCCCCCACCTTTTCTGAAACGGATGTCAAAAATGCAATTACATCATGTTTAACGGTTTTTTCTATCTCATCAATTCTGCCTGTATCAAA
The DNA here is from genome assembly GCA_002367335.1 of Syntrophaceae bacterium UBA3084. Taxonomy (GTDB): domain Bacteria; phylum Desulfobacterota; class Syntrophia; order Syntrophales; family UBA6807; genus UBA3084. The sequence continues at coordinate 1,749 of DFBI01000007.1, forward strand.
ACCGGCGTTTGCAGCTATGTTGTTGAAGGACTCGACAGGTATTTTCCCCATATTGGCAAGGGCTTCACACACAAGAACTTCAATATCAAGCCACTTCTGAAACCTGTTTTCCGGGCTCCATATGGAAGCCATTTCTTCTCTCGAATATCTTGTGATCAATTCTGTTCTCCTTTGTTCTTAACAAGAACGTTTTTTAATTCAAATTTAAAAATTGAACCAATGCTATTACGAGAAAAAAAGTGAGTCAAGAAGTTTTAATCCACAGATTTCACATATTACAGAGATTATTCTAATCACTTGAAGAGTGATGCGAAATCTGTNNATCTGTGGATTAAAAAAATGGCTTCTGGTAAAATTTTTCTTGTATTTAATGAAATCTTATGCCTATATATAGTATCTATTTGGCATATACACACAATATATTGTGTTATATTATCACACTATGGAACTTAAGTGGAGGGAAAAGGTTATGCATAAGAAAATACGAAAAAGGGATGGTCGTTATGTAAAGTTTGATGCTTCCAAGATTACAAACGCCATAGCAAAAGCGGGGGAAGCAACCGGCGAGTTTAACAGCGAAGGCGCCCATAAATTAACAATAAAAGTGCTGAACCTTGCAGAAAAGCTTTTTGATGACACAATCATGACTGTAGAACAACTTCAGGACATTGTTGAAGAAACCCTTTTATCCTCCCCCTATCGCAGGACAGCCAGAGGATACATCATTTATCGAGAGCAACACGCCCGGTTAAGGGAAATCGCAAACAACATGGAAGTTGATCTCGTGGATCAATATCTAAAAAAGTCGGATTGGAAAATCAACGAAAACAGCAATATGGATTATTCTCTCCAGGGATTGAACAATTATATTTCTTCTGAAATCAGCAAAGTTTACTGGCTCAACGAAATATACCCGCCGGAAATCAAAAAAGCCCAGACGGATGGCGATTTTCACATACATGATCTAAGTCTCCTCTCCGTTTATTGTGTGGGATGGGACCTGTACGACTTGCTTATCGAGGGATTCAAGGGAGTATCCGGTAAAGTTGAGAGTAAGCCGGCAAAGCACCTGCGGAGCGCATTGGGACAAATGGTCAACTTTTTTTACACCCTTCAGGGAGAGGCAGCGGGCGCTCAGGCCTTCTCAAATTTCGATACCCTCATGGCCCCATTTATCAGGTATGACAAACTGAATTTCAAAGACGTGAGGCAGGCCCTGCAGGAATTCATCTTTAATATCAATGTCCCGACACGGGTGGGGTTTCAGACGCCGTTTACCAATGTGACTTTCGATATAACGGTACCCTCATATTACGCTGACCAAAATGTTGTTATCGGTGGCAAGCCCATGAAGGAAACGTATCGAGAATTTCAGAAAGAAATGGATACATTCAACAAAGCCTTTTTAGAGGTAATGGCCGCTGGTGACGCTAAGGGAAGGGTTTTTACATTTCCCATTCCCACATACAATATTACAAAAGATTTTGACTGGGACAATACCAATCTCAACAACCTCTGGGAAATGACATCCAAATACGGCGTACCCTACTTTTCGAACTTCATTAACTCAGACATGAATCCCGAAGATGCACGGAGCATGTGCTGCAGACTTCGGATTGATAATAGAGAACTGGAAATGAGAGGGGGGGGGCTTTTCGGGTCAAATCCACTCACCGGATCTATCGGAGTAGTAACCCTCAACATGCCCAGAATCGGTTACCTTTCCAAAACGGAAGATGAATTCATAGAACGGTTGAGGAAACTCATGGACCTCGCAAAACAAAGCCTTGAGATAAAGAGAAAGGTTCTGGAAAGATATACCGACGGAGATCTTTATCCATATACAAAATACTATCTGCGAGGGATAAAGGATCGTTTCGGTGAGTACTGGAAGAATCACTTCTCGACGATTGGCCTTTTGGGTATGAATGAGGCATGCTTGAATTTTATGGGCAAAACCTTAGGAGATCAGGAAGGCCATGAATTTACCAAAAGGGTTCTTGACTTCATGAGAGATGAATTAATTAAATACCAGAAGGAGACAGGAAACAATTACAATCTCGAAGCAACACCTGCTGAAGGAACATCCTACAGCCTGGCAAAAGCTGACAAGAAAAGATATCCCGATATCATCAGCGCCACTAATAACGGGTTTAACAAAGATGATGTCCGGGTATTTTATACAAATTCCACACAGCTTCCTGTTAATTATACAGATGATATTTTTGAGGCCCTTGATCTTCAGGACGATATCCAGACGCGATATACGGGAGGCACAGTCTTCCACATGTATGCGGGTGAGCAAGTTGATAATCCTTTGACTATCAAGGTACTGGTACGCAAAATATGCGAAAAGTACCAACTTCCATACTTTACTTTCACTCCCACGTTCAGTGTCTGCCCTACCCATGGATACATAAGAGGAGAGCATGAAAGGTGCCCCAAATGCGATGAACCCTGCGAAATTTATTCCCGCGTTGTAGGTTATCTGCGACCGGTGAATCAGTGGAACAAGGGGAAAAAAGAAGAATTCAAAATGCGAAAGGTGTTTGAGGTATAAGTCATGAAAATCGGGGGCCTGCAAAAATTTTCTTTAATAGACTATCCGGAGAAGATATGTGCCATCATATTCACGCAGGGGTGTAATTTCAGATGCCCTTACTGTCATAACCCGGAACTGGCAGACCCGGATCTTTATGAGGAATGCATACCCGAAGAAGAGATATTTGCCTTCCTGGAAAAACGAAAGGAAAAGCTTGATGCCGTGAGCATTACGGGAGGAGAGCCAACATTACAGCCCGATCTCATAGATTTTATCCAAAAGATAAAAGCCATGGGTTATTTCGTCAAGATAGATACAAACGGGTCACACCCAGAAGTCCTGAAAACGTTAATCGAAGATAAACTCATTGATTATGTGGCGATGGACGTAAAAGCGCCTCTGGAAAAATATCAGAAGATCACCAGGTCCAAAACAAATCCCGACCTCATCAAACAGAGTATTAAACTGATAAAGAACTCCAGGATACCGTATGAGTTTCGCACAACCGTCGTAAAATCCCAACTAAAAGAAAATGATTTACTATCAATCGCCGGGCTTGTAAAAAATGCCCGTCTTTATGTATTGCAGAAGTTTACTCCCACCAAGACAATGGATCCAGAATTTATGGACAAAAAGACTTATTCAGATGAGGAATTTGATCAATTCAAGAAAAAAATAGAAAAGTATATCCGGTCTGTTATTATGAGATAAATTAAGGC
>DFBI01000150.1 GCA_002367335.1 Syntrophaceae bacterium UBA3084
ATGCTCGAGCTTTCCGTATTCACCCCATATGATGATCCAACGCCAATGATAGAGGCAGTCCGCAGGGTAAAAAAGGCCGTAAATGTTCTAGTTTCTGTTAAACTCAGCCATGATATCTATGATATAGTAAAATTTGCGAAAGCTCTCCGTAAAGCGGGAGCTGATGCTATTTCAGCAATTGATGCAGTAAAGGCTGGTTTACATCTTGATCTGAGGACGGGTCATCCTGGGTTGTTAGAACAAGGATTTGGTCGGATATCAGGTGAAGCGATTAAGCCTTTAGCTTTATATGATGTGGTCCAATTAGCACATTATGTAAAACTTCCTATAATTGGTACGGGTGGAATAATGTCAGGTATTGACGCTCTTGAAATGATTTCCTGCGGGGCAGCAGCGGTAGGTATTTGTACTGTAACAATCGTTAAAGGTCCGGCGGTCGTTTCACGAATTAACGAGCAGATGATCCAATTTATGCAAGATCACGGAATTTCCTCTCTTGAAGAGTTGCGAGGGCGAGTATTAGCTCAGATTGATTTTCCTAAATCGATAGAAGAACGTCAAGAATACGAGAAACGACCAGTAAAGTCAATTAATAAGGTTGCTTTTATTGACCAAAGGGTCTGCACGAAGTGTCAAATTTGCCACCAGATTTGCTTTTATGGAGCCGTGGAGAAAGGCAAAGAGCGTTTTTTAATTCGCCCTTCTATATGTAAAGGATGTGGTCTTTGTATTTCTGTATGCCCCGTAGAAGCCATTAGTTACCATGAGAAAGGTGGTGAAAGCGAGTGAAAATATTTCTATCAGGAGGAACAATCTACTCCTTTGACGATTCTCAGCGGAGTATTTCTAAAGGTTGTCTAGGAATCGATGATGAACAGATTTTATTTATCTCTGCAGAAAAACCCAAAGATTTTACAGCAGATCGAATTGTTAATTGTAAAGAATGTCTCATACTTCCTGGTTTCGTAAATTGTCATACTCATCTGGCAGAAAATCTTTTTAAAGGGTTGATGGATGAAGTTGATTTTGAGGGGCTCTTTTATAGCACTTTATTCCGTTGGGAATCTCAACTTGATCCCGAAATGGTCTATTGGGGAAGTTTGGTAGGGGCCTTGGATGCGCTACGATGTGGAGTGACAACTGTTGCGGATATGTACCATTATGCTTCATCCACCGCTAAGGCGGTCTCTGAGGCCGGTCTTCGTGCATATATTGGACAGAAAGTACTTGGTTTCTCACTTAAATCTCCTCCCTACCAAACAGGGCATGGAGTCAACTACAACTTCAATTTTTTGGATTTTTCTAAACAGTTGGAATCGGCTGTCACATTTGCACTCAAATGGCGAGGGGTTTCTAACGGGCTTATTACAACCTCAATTGCGCCTCATGCTATAAATACCCTTAATAGAGAGATGTTTACCGAAGTAGCTGACCAAGTCCGAGAAAATGGGTTAGGAGTTCATCTACATTTAGCGCAAATGGCAAGTGAGAAAGAGGAGATTAAAGTCCGTGAAGGGATGGAATGTGTGGAGTTTCTTGAGGATGTTGGCCTATTACAAGGACCAGTCTTGGGAGCCCACGCAATTTTCCTGAAAGAGAAAGAAATTGAACGCATTTATCAGTATAAGGTATCCATCTCGCATAACCCAGTCGTGAATGCTAAGGATGCAGCTTTGGTGGCCCCAGTCAGTGAGATGCGAGAAAAAGGAGTTAAGGTCGGCTTAGGTACAGATGCATTTCAAATGAATATGCTAGAGACGGCCCGCTTTGCTACGCTTATAAATAGGATAAAAACCGGTAAACCCGATTATCTTCCCGCATATGAAGCCCTGGCCATGGCTACTATCGATGGTGCAAAAGCATTAGGAATGGACGAAAAAATCGGTTCATTAGAGGAGGGGAAAAAAGCAGACATAGTTGTGTTTGACCTGTCTCGATTAAATACCCAACCGATTGTTGATCCTATTAAGGATCTTCTATATTATGGGGATGCAGGCAATATAAAATTAGTGATAGTAAATGGCGAAATTGTATTTGAGGAGGGGAAGTTTACCAAGGTGGATGAATTACATGTACGGAAGGAATTTCTGCGAATGATTGAAAGACTAAAGTCTAAACTTGTTTAAGATTAAGGAAAAAGAAAATGAAGAATCCTAAGGAATTTTCTCTAATAAAATTAAATGTAAACTGTGCACCTCATCAAGTGGGAGCAGATCCGACACGGAGTCTATTAGATTATCTCCGCAAGGATTTAGGATTGACAGGAGCTAAAAATGGATGTGATCAGAAAGGAATCTGCGGTGCTTGTACGGTAATTGTAAATGGTAAAGCAGTAAAATCGTGTCAATTGAAGCTGAATCAGTTGGACAATGCTGAGATAATTACCATTGAAGGACTGAGTAACGGGGATACCTTGCATCCTTTGCAGAAGGCCTTTATTTCCGAAGGAGCTATACAATGTGGCTTTTGTACATCGGGAATGATTATGGCCGCTAAAGCGCTTTTAGAACAAAACCCATTGCCGTCTTCTATAGATATTAAGCGAGCGTTAAAGGGGAGTTTATGTAGGTGTGGTACATATCCAAAAGTCATTCGAGCGATACAAAAAGCAGCTACATCAATCAGCTCTGGCTCAGAAAAGAAAGAAAAAAAATATTTTTCGAACAATTATATTGGTGCCCCCCTTCCAGTAAAGGGAGCCTTGGAAAAGGTTACTGGAAGACTGAAATTTGTTGATGATTTATTAGAAGAAGATATGCTATTTGGTAAAATTGTCTGGTCTAGATATGCGCACGCCAAAATAAAAAAAGTAAATTTAGTAAAAGCTAAAGGAATTTCTGGAGTAGTTGCAGTTTTAACAGCAGCTGATGTTCCTGGGGAAAAT
>DFBI01000168.1:0-141 GCA_002367335.1 Syntrophaceae bacterium UBA3084
AGATTATTCTGGCCGTAATTATAGTAGTTCTTTTTTTGCTTCCCCATATATATACCTCAGCGACGCTGTACTGGATATATTATGCAGCCAAGGTTATATTTGCTTTGAGCTGTTTGATTTATATTAAATCAAAAAGATTTT
>DFBI01000168.1:167-581 GCA_002367335.1 Syntrophaceae bacterium UBA3084
AGAGAATAAATATTATTTGTCCGGCGCGACACTTTTTTCTTGATATATATATTTAACGCATCAGCAGATGAAAATAAAGATAAAACAGGAATTTTCTTGCTGTGAAATAAATCATATTAGGAGGTTACTTTATCATTAATATTATGAAGGCATATAATTAAAGCAAGAAACATCTAATATCTTGGCAATCTAAGGAGAAATTATGAAAATAATTCGACAGATTGGCTCGCTGGCTTTCGTGCTCGGGCTCTTCACTTCAATATTTATCGGCGTGCCTTGGTACGTGATTATTTCCGAGGATCCAGTCATGCCCTGGTGGCTCAGGATAGCGGTTTTCTGCTTCCTGGGAGGTATCCTTGTGGTTTTGCTGACAGTGGCTCTCGAACAAAGTGTAAGCAAGACATCAGAAAAGAA
>DFBI01000168.1:600-2660 GCA_002367335.1 Syntrophaceae bacterium UBA3084
TTACTGATCCTGACTCCCGGATTTTGCTGATGAATTCCACAGAAGTACCTGGCCGAGAGATAACAGAGATTCTCGGTATGGCCCAGGGTCATACAGTATTTGCCATTTGGCTTGGAAAAGATCTATCCGCCCTGGTTAGATTGATCCTCGGAGGTGAACTGACTGAATATACAGAGATGATGGGAAGAGCTCGTACAGTGGCTAATAACAGGATGATTGCACAGGCTGTAGAGATGGAGGCGGATGCAATAATCAATGTTCGCTATATGACTACCAGTGTTGTTGGCAGTGCGGCTGAACTTTTTGCTTACGGCACAGCCGTCAAGCTCAAGAAATAGGGTGCCTTTTTTACAGGTGATTTTCTGTCAACAGCAGCAGCTTTCCGTTCAAAGCACCTTTGTATTCTCCCTTTTCAATACTGATTTTTCCATCGATAAGGACATAGTCTACTCCCGAAGCGTAGCGGCGGGAATCGGCGTATGTGGCATTATCTCTAACAGTTTGAGGGTCAAAAATTACAAGGTCAGCCTTGAATCCTTCGATGAGTAATCCTCTGTTTTTTAACTGCAAGAATGAAGCAGGAAGAGACGTCATTTTACGGACAGCATCCTCAAGAGTCAATAACTTTTCTTCCCGGACGAATTTCCGTAATGCTCTTGTTTGACTTCCAAAATCCCTGGGGTGGTCCCGTACCTGTTTGGTGATATCTTGACTTATTGGGTGAGCTAAACCATCGCTTGAAACCATCACCCAATTTTGTTTCATTGCAGTGGAATGGTCTGTTTGGGATTGAGATCCGCCTCCATAGAGAATATTGGGTTCATCGATAATGAGCTCCACTATTTTATCAAAAATAGCGGCATCCCCTTTATCAGAAATGTCTGAAAAATTTGTTCCTACCAACTTAAGGTTTTTCAAAGCTACTAATACGGTAAAATCATGCCATCCCCACATAGCTACGGCACTGGGATTTTTTGGCTGGCCATGAAGAGTTAACTGCTTGATCTCGTTTCGACTCGAATCATTTTTAAGGGTTTTGATTAATTCTTTGTGGTAGGTAGACTGTACGGATTCCCAATCTGGTTCCCACCAATGGTTCTGATTGATTTTTTTCCGAAGTTTTGCCAGCGGCTCCATTGTTTCGGGGATTTCGACAAAAGTAGAGAGCAAACCAATAGGTGCTGATTGAATATATGGATATTGATCTGCCACGATATAAATCCCTTTTTGCCTGGCTCCTTCAATAGCTTGAATAGCATCTTCCATTAATCCCCAGTTGTTTTTTCCTGTAACCTTCAGATGTGAGATGTCTGCTCGAATCCCAGTTTCCTCGGCAATTCGGATTGTTTCATTGATGGCGTCGATGATTCGGGCAGCCTCATCTCTCATGTGAGTTGCATAGACACCATTATATTCGGCGACGATATGAGTTAAGGTAATTACTTCTTCAGTATCAGCAAACCGGCCCGGATTATACTCCAGACCTGTACTCATACCCCATGCCCCTTCTTCCATGGCTTTGCGGACAACTACTTTCATTTTATCAATTTCTTCAGAGGAAGCTTTTCTTAGGGCATTTTTCATGACTTTTTGTCTTATATTCCCGTGTCCCACCAATAAAACTGCATTGGTTCCAATTCCCTGTTTTTCCCATTTTTCTTTTGTCTTTGTCACATCAAGTGAGACGGATTCTCCACAATTTCCTGTTACTACTGTTGTTACCCCTTGAATTAAGTAGTTTAAATTGGCCTTGCATAGAGGGCTGCCAATGTCATAATCACAGTGAGTATGCATATCAATAAATCCGGGACATACAATACGACCTCTGGCATCGATACTTTTTTTTGTTTTTGCCTTTGACAGATTCCCAATAGCATCGATTCTATCTCCTGTTATGCCTATATCTGCGTAAAACCAGGGATTGTTAGTACCATCGATAATTTTTCCATTCCGGATAATTAAGTCATATGTTTTGGCCTCTATTCCGGCTGTTAGGTAAAAGGGCACCAGAATGAGGATTAGGATGATTGAAAAAATTCCTTTTAATCTAAGCATTATAT
>DFBI01000168.1:2730-2961 GCA_002367335.1 Syntrophaceae bacterium UBA3084
GGCCAAAAACCCAGCCAGTATCATAAAAAGAACTGTAATCATCGATGTGAGCAGTGAATTTTCCGGCGAAAAAAGCATCATGAGCTGGGTGTTTTGACTACGTAAGATTTCGACGAGAGCTGAAAGGCCTGAATTCAAACCCCAACCGATCAGAAATCCAATAATCCCCCCAAGAAACGTGAGTGCTAAAGCCTCTATAAAGAACTGCTGGAAAATGTGTTTTCGAAGCGC
>DFBI01000193.1 GCA_002367335.1 Syntrophaceae bacterium UBA3084
TCAGACCTCCTGATCTGGCGCAGTTTCCAATGTCGCATTATTTATAAACGAGCTTAAGTCTTGTCCCTGGAAAGACCGCCTCATAATCGTTCAGCGTTTGGTAAATCTCCCTGATAGCCATATTGTCTCTTGGTGTTGCCAGGCTGTTTAATCTGACCGTAAGGGTGTTTGTCTGATAATCCGGATATATATCCGCCTTTGCAAATATAATACTCTTTACCAACCCTCTTATTTCATTGGTACTTTTTCGATAATATCCGGCCAGCAAATTGGCAATAGCCGTTTCAGCTCTGTAGCAGATTATCTTGATGATGTTTTGTAAGTGCTTACTTTCCATTTTCAGTTTATTATATCTCGTATCCTCAGGCATTTCTCCTATACTTATCCTGTATGGCTGTTGCTTTCTCTGATCTATGAGCTCCTGTTCTTCTGCTTCAAGTGATTCAATCTTTTGCCTGCACTCTAATTGATCCTCTATATTCTTTTCCGTTTGTTCCAATTCGCCTTCAACGTTTTCTTCCACTAAGACATAAAGTTTTGCCTGGCACCGGGCTTTCTTTTCTCTTAACTTCTTGAGTTGGTAGGTCGTATTGCTGTATTCCCGGTTAACTACCATTATAGTTTTATCTAATTCATCTACACCATATTGCATGATTCTGTCTATATCGTATTCCTGCCTCATATATCGAAAAAAATTTTCCTGGGACCACCTTGAGAACATGTAGAAAGCTATCAGAGCCGTTGGCATTTTATTGTTGGTGGTAATCACACTGGTTTGGTGACCCGTATCGGTAAGCCTGCGTACTTCTCGCAACTCAACCCCATTGAGTTCTACCTGTTTTTCGCATAATTCCATTTCGGTCTCCACATCGGTCTCCACTTTGTATTCAGAAAAATCTTTCTCATCCCATTTGTCTTTTACATTCTTTCTGTAGGTGATTACCGCTATGCGGAAGCAATCCCATAGTTGTTTGAAGAATGGGGGACTGTAAGCTTCTCTGTCAAATACAAGGGTGAACCGGGGAAGCGACCCATCCGCATCAAGTTCATCCTGGCTGACTCTGCCTTCGGTCAGCTCAAGTAACCGGGGAGCCAGTTGTGTTGTGATCATCTCCTGCAGTTTCTCATTAACTTCGCCGGTGATAAAGAAATAGGGCAATCCATCAGCGTTATTAACCCAGAATTCCACCATCCCGGGCAAACAAAGCTTTTGGCGGCTAATATGTTTTTTACCCAGGTTGGCCAGGTGACCATGGTAAACCTGAACATGCCCGTCTATATAATATATGCTCGTATCTTCTTGGTTTATCCATTCCTCAGAAAGGTAGGCATTCCACTCGGAGGCCCTTTCCTGAACGCTTAACTCTTTGACAATGCCTCTAAGGCAGCGGGCCTCGGGGATCCTGTCCAGACCCAGCAGTTTTCCCATCTCACCTGGACTGTGGTGCTTGAGTTGTTCTACACTTTTAATCCGGCACAGGTACATGAACGCCAGGGATAGTATTACGCTGTCAAAATCATAGTACCCTGAAAGCCTCTCTGAATAATATTTCTTATAGCTCAACAAACCGTTGGCTAACAGAAAAGGGAGCAATAACAATACTCCTCCAAATTCAACGCTTTCACAGGAATCGAAAGAAATAACCGCGTTTTGAAGGCCTGCGGCAGCAAACACCCGGTCCTCAATCCGGGTAGCTGCCACACCGATCATGTCTGAAGCCAGAAAATCAGCAATATCTCGTTCCCGGGGAGTGGTAGCCGGAACGGGCCTGGAAGCAGCTACTTTTTTTTTAAGTTACCTGCATTTATGTGGTAGCGGATGGCACTTTCACTTACATTTATCGCTTTTGCCGTACCGTATTGGGAGTATCCCTGGTCTAATAACTGCTGGGCCTCTTTCATTTTTTCCGGAGTGAACTTGTGGCATTGCCCCCGGGTTTCCTTCCGATTGAAAAAGTGCGCCATGCCTTTTTCCCTTAAATCCTTGGCATAACGCTCTACATTTTTCTTGTTCACCCCCAACGCTTCGCTCAGCTCACGAATACTGCAAAAGCCATTATTGACCAGAGTCGCTAATACAAAACGATAACCATTTTTATCGGTTTTTTCATGACAATAAACCGGCATGCCGTTTACCAGGTAATGGATAAAACCATCAATCTCATGGAAACCTACCTGATAATTTACCATCTTTGTATCTGTAGGGAAAATTGGGAGTATCTGCTGCATATCTGATTTTTCCGGCTAATTTACGACATTTTCTGTCTGCGATATAAATGGCGTAATTAACTGGTCCCCAAGGGCCGAATCAGGAGGTCTGAAATTTGAGAGATATGATTGGCTAAAGGATTTCATCTTGATTTCGTAAATATCATGTCAGAAAATGCATTCAATCTAACAGGAAAGCTTGCTCTGGTTACCGGGGGAGGAATTGGTATCGGATTTGGTATTTCCAAATGTCTGGTCAATGCCGGGGCTAAAGTTGTCATTACAGGCAGAAGGGAGAAAATTCTCAAAAACGCGATCAAGGAGCTGGGTGAACACTCCAGTTACGAAATTCAAGACATAAATGAATTAGATGCTGCCTGCGATTTTGTCCGGTCAATCGAATCCAGATACGGATCGATCGATGTCCTGGTCAACAACGCTGGCATAAACGATGTTAAACCTCCTTTTGAGGTAACAGATAGTGATTTTCAGGCCATCATGAACACAAACTTAGCTGGTGTTTTTTCGTTAACCCGTGAGGTGGCTAAATTTATGGTCAAGCGAAAAAGAGGATCAATCATTATGATCACTTCCATGGCTGCCATTTATGGTCTAAAGGATGTGGCACCCTATTCTGCATCAAAATCCGGACTTCTGGGTTTAACACGATCTCTTGCAACAGATCTTTCTCCATCAGGAGTAAGGATAAACGCCATCGCACCCGGGTTCATTGTCACCCCAATGCATGAAGAAGCGTTGAGACGATATCCTGAAAAAGAAAAAAAGATACTTGATCGTACACCATTAAACCGTTTTGGGACAACTGAAGACATAGGTCATGCAGTTGTTTTTCTTGCCTCTGATGCATCTGGATTTATTACCGGGGTACAATTGCCGGTGGATGGAGGTAATGCAATTGGGTTTTAACCAAAAGATCTGTTTCTGATGTTGCTCAGGTAATTTCATCAATCTCGTTGGTAATTATCTCTATGAACTCCTCCATTTGATAAAAAGCCTGTAAAACTCAGACTTTGCACAACTATGTGTGGATATTAGCATAGAAAGCACTATAATACATACGATTGACTACAAGGTTTCTATCATGAAAACTAGCATAGAAAAAGCCGTAGAGTATTTCCGGATGAGAAAGTATTTCACATTTGAAGAATTGTGGGATTTCTGGAAAGAAATAGACCACGATGTAAATCGTAATGCCTTCTACAGGTGGGTGAATAGGTTAAAGAATGAAACTTTTACAAAGGAATGGATTGAATCATCCTTAATACCACTTGTGGCATGTTAACTTCTGCGAGGGGATAGTTTCTAATCCTATATTTTTATCGCACTGTTATAGAGCTATAAATGAAGAAG
>DFBI01000183.1:0-9983 GCA_002367335.1 Syntrophaceae bacterium UBA3084
GCGGAGCTTTTTACGAGACTGTTACCTTTAGCCTTATATATGAATAATAATCCAACTACAAAAGAGAAGATGCCCTTTACCTCCCATTTGGAAGAAATGAGAAGCAGGTTACTACGCGTCATTATAGCGGTAGGCATTCTTTTCGTCATCTGCTACTTTTTCAAGAAAAACCTCTTTGAAATTCTCACAATACCTCTTGCCGTTGCTATGCCGGAAAGCGGTACGATGATATTTACCAATCTTCCCGAGGCTTTTGTTACCTATCTCAAAGTAGCTTTCTTCGGAGCTATTTTTCTTGCCAGCCCTTATATCTTTTATCAAATATGGAAGTTTGTATCACCGGGTCTTTTCAAATCTGAAAGAAAATATGTCTTCCCGTTTATGTTTTTTTCCGTCATATTCTTTTTGGGTGGTTCCGCATTCGCATACTACGTTGTCTTCCCATTCGGTTTTAAGTTTTTTCTTGCCTTCGGCACGGATTTTATCAAGCCCATGCTTTCAATAAGAGAATACCTTTCTTTCTCGTTTAAACTTCTCCTGGCATTCGGTATTATTTTTGAGCTTCCCGTTTTTATGTTTTTTCTGTCCAGGATAGGTTTGATAAATTCAAGGACTTTGACCACAAAAAGAAAGTATGCCATATTAGTGGTATTTATTACTGCCGCCTTATTTACCCCCCCTGATGTAGCAACCCAGGTCCTGATGGCTCTGCCTCTTATGCTTCTTTACGAAATAAGTGTCTGGGTGGTAAAATTAGGAGAAAAAAAGGCGCCCGGGGAAGAAGAAGCGCCGGGAAACGAAGAATGATAGACAATGGCAAAGAATCTTTAACAAACACAAAAAAGAGAAGAATCAAAAAAGGAACTCCCACTAAAAAAATCCTTTTAGGAATACTTATCTTCTTTATCATTTCAGCTCTATTCGCGGGAAGTTTTCTTTATTATCTCATTAGAGAATTGCCCAGCATTGCATCTCTGAAAGACTACCGTCCCAGTATCATCACCAGAGTCTATTCCGATAATAATGAACTGATAGATGAGTTCTATCTGGAAGACAGAAAAATTATCCGTGTTACCGATTTACCCAAATTTGTTACACAGGCATTCGTGGCCGCTGAAGACGCACGATTTTTCCATCATAGCGGTGTGGATCTTCATGGCATCGCCAGGGCCTTCCTGAAAAATCTGAAGGCCGGGACAATCGTTCAGGGAGGAAGCACGATAACCCAGCAAGTGGCAAAATCCCTCTTTCTAACCCCGGAAAAAAGCTACATTAGAAAACTGAAAGAAGCAGTTCTGGCTTACAAGATAGACAAGTACCTTAAAAAATATGAGATTCTCAATCTTTACCTGAATCACATATACCTCGGCCACGGGGCATATGGAATAGAGGCGGCATCGGAGCGATATTTCAGTAAGGGTGCGAAAGAGTTAACTCTGTCTGAAGCAGCCCTGCTGGCGGGTCTCCCCAAAGCTCCTAACAGATATTCTCCCGATTTGCACCCGAAACGCGCCCGCAGGAGACAGGCTTATGTACTGAACAGAATGGCAGAAGATGGATATATAACAGATGAAGAAAAAGACACGGCCATAGAAGCCTCTATTGAGTTAAAATCATCGCCAGGCAAAGAGAAAATAGCCCCTTATTTCACCGAAAATATTCGCCGGTATATTCAATCCAGTTACGGCAGTGAAGTTCTTTATCAGGAGGGCCTGGAAGTTTATACCACCTTGAATGTAGCAATGCAAAAGGCTGCAAGGGAGGCTGTAACAAGAGGCCTTCGAGAATTGGACAAACGGCAGGGATACAGAGGGGCATTGCGAAGAATCCCCGAAGAAGAATTCGATTTCTTCCTGGAAAACATGAACAAGGATATGGGTGATGTGTGCCCCGAGAAAGACCAGATAGTAAAGGCTCTTGTAGTTGAGATTGACAGCAAGGAAAAGATCGTACGATTAAGAACAGGCAAATACAGGGGCACCATGTCTCTGAAAAATATGTCGTGGGCAAGGGGACCTGATCCCGATGTTGCCTATCATACTGTTAAGATTGAAGATCCCGCAGATGTCCTTAATATTGGTGACGTTGTAGAAGTGAGGATATTGAATGTGGACAATACTGAAACTGAACCACAATTTCAACTGGCTTTAGAACAGGAACCTGTTGTTCAGGGCGCCTTACTCTGTATGGATGTAAAAACAGGCCGGATAACAGCCATGGTCGGGGGAAGAGATTACAAAAAAAGCGAGTTTAATCGGGCGACACAATCGAGGAGACAACCCGGATCCGCTTTCAAACCATTCATCTATGCGGCGGCTTTTGATAAAGGAATGACGCCGGCGACGATTATCATGGATACGCCAATAATTTTTAAGGACACGCTAAGGGACAGTACCTGGAAACCGCGTAACTATGAGGAAAAATTTTACGGTCCCACAACCATGAGAACTGGACTCATCAAATCAAGAAATCTCGTAACTATAAAGGTTTTAAACGATATCGGCATAAATTACGCCGCCGACTACGCCTCAAATATGGGGATCGCATCCCCCATGGCAAGAGATCTCTCCATGGCTCTGGGTTCATCCGGAGTAACACTTGAGGAAATAGTGAAGGCTTATGGGGTTTTTGCAAACAAAGGGAAAAAAGTAACGCCTTACCTTATCAAAAAGATCGTTGACAGAACTAACCACATTTTTGAAGAACATAAACCTGAAGCCGAACAAGTTATAGATCCCCGAATAGCATTCATTACTACCCACCTTCTCCAGGAAGTGGTTCAGAGCGGCACGGGCTGGCGGGTCAGGAATCTAAACAGACCGGTAGCGGGTAAGACGGGCACAACAAATGACCTTAACGATGCATGGTTTATAGGATTCACGCCATCACTCGTAACCGGCACATGGGTCGGTTTTGACAATTTGAAGCCCCTTGGAAAATATGAAACCGGTTCGAGGGCAGCCAGCCCTATCTTCCTATATTTTATGAAGAAAGCGCTGGAGGGTAAACCTGTCAAATTTTTCTCACCACCAGAAGGTGTAGTATTTGCGAAAATAGATCCGAAAACGGGATTGCTGGCAAGTCCCGATTCCAAAAAATCCACTTTCGAGTGCTTTCTCGAAGGAACAGCGCCGACAGAATATACACCCAACGAGAGCGACAAACGCAAAAAAGGATTTTTTGAATCCGATCTGGACGAGCAACACAAACAGAATTTTCCGGAATAATGAGGACGAATGTGAGAACGGAGATGTCTATCAATAAATAAACAACCTTTGAACTTTACTAAATAAGTATGCTTATGCTACCCTCAAGACATTATTCAATGTGATGGTCACGGCAGTATTCATTGATGATATTTAGAAAGATCGT
This sequence comes from Syntrophaceae bacterium UBA3084, assembly GCA_002367335.1. Lineage (GTDB taxonomy): Bacteria > Desulfobacterota > Syntrophia > Syntrophales > UBA6807 > UBA3084. The sequence continues at coordinate 3,373 of DFBI01000183.1, forward strand.
GCCGTATTTGCTATATTTTACCGCTCCGACACCATGAATACGAAGCAGACTTTCTTCTGATCGTGGGAAAAAGGCCGCCATTTCGATCAACGTCTTATCCGGGAAAATAACATAGGGCGGAAGACCGGCTTTGTCGGCAAGTTCCTTCCGCTTCTTTCTCAGTTTTTCAAAGAGAACATGGTCATGCTCGTACTCGTACTTCTTCCCTTTCCCCTTTCTGTCATGGAGATGTTCTTCTTCAAGAATCCCAAGAACAGCTTCTTTTCCTTTAAGGACATCATATGCCTTCCCGGTAAGCTTCAGGCTCCCGTATTTCGTATCCTGGATCATTAAACCTTTCTGAATAAATTGCCGGGCAAGATGAAACCACTGTTTTCTTGAATATTCTTTCCCGATACCGTAAGTCGACAGATTTGCGTGACCGAACTTCAACACCTTTTTTGATTGTGAGCCGCGCAAAACATCAATAATATGATTCGCGCCAAATATCTCATCGGTCCGCTTTACGCATGAAAGAAACTTCTGGGCCGGAACGGTAATATCTACAAACGTTTTTTCTCCCGCCAGGCAGTTGTCGCACATATCACATTTTTCAGTGGAATAATCTTCTCCGAAATATGTCAGGAGAGGAATACGGCGGCATCCATCTGTTTCGACAAATTGCAACAGGGAGTTGAGATGGATATTGGCGACGCGTTGTTCATGATCGTCTTTTTGGTTTATGAAATACTTGATTTTCTGAATATCCGCATAGCTGAACAATAACAGGCAATGCGCCCTCAATCCATCACGTCCCGCCCGACCGATTTCCTGATAGTAGGTCTCAATATTTTTAGGGAGATCAAAATGAATAACGAAGCGGACATTGGGTTTGTTGATCCCCATGCCGAAGGCGATTGTGGCAACAATAATCTGCACATCATCTCTGATGAACAATTCCTGGTTTCGTGCGCGCTCTGTGTCGGACAATCCCGCATGATAAGGTCTGACGGAATACCCCTTGCTTTTTAATGTTTCATACAGATCGTCCACCTGTCTGCGGGAAAAACAATAGATAATGCCCGATTGATCCGGATAATTTTTGAGAAATTCTATGGTTTGTGAGGTTGGACTGTTTTTGGAAGCGATCTGAATGAACAGGTTTTCCCTGTTAAAACTGGCGATAAACTCATTTGAAGCATCAAATTTGAGGTTGCTTTTTATATCTTCCTGAACCCTCGGCGTCGCCGTTGCCGTGAGAGCAATACACGTGGCAGAAGGAAAACGAGACCTGACTCCGACAAGCTGCCTGTATTCCGGTCGAAAATCGTGTCCCCACTCCGAGATGCAATGGGCTTCATCTATTGCCAGACAATCAACCTGAAGCGAGGAAAGCATTGACAGCATCCCTGGTGTCAGCAATGCCTCCGGGGCAAGATAAAGCAATTTCACCCCGTTCTTCTTCACACGCTCTACATTGCGGGAATATTCTTCATTAGACAGGGAGCTGTTCAGGAATACCGCCGGGACACCAAGTTCCGTTAATTGTTCTACCTGATCCTTCATCAGCGAAATCAGGGGCGAAACAACAACGGTCAAACCCTTAAAAATGAGGGCGGGGATTTGATAACAGAGCGATTTGCCCCCTCCCGTAGGCATAATAACAAGCGTGTCTCTTTTCTTGAGGACATTCCTTATAATTTCTTTTTGAAGAGATCTGAATTCATCGTATCCGAACACATCCCCAAGAATGGTTTTTGCCCTGTCTATCATACATAATAACCCGCTCTTTGTCTTTCCGTGCTAAAATGACAGTTTTCAAAAAGATTGTAATGCAGGAGACAAAGCGATATTTCTTACGAAAGATCGCAATCTTGTAAACTGATCATTCGTCACTTATTTTTAAAACGATTTTGCCAAAATGCCCGCCTTCCTCCATAGATCTGTGGGCATCAGCAACTTCTTTCATAGAAAAAACCTTGTAAATAATGGGAATTATCGTCCTGTCAGCGAACTTCGGCAAGGCACGCCTGGTAAATTCGGCAACGATATCAGCTTTTTCCGATACAGGTCGGGAACGCAGCACCGAACCAATGATCTGCTGTCGTTTGACCATCATTAGACCAAGATTCACTTCGGCCTTAATGCCGCTTATTACACCTATAATCACCAGTTTACCCTTATAAGCAAGAGACTTCATGTTGGGTTCAAGATATTTGGCGCCCACATGGTCGAGAATAAGGTCAACACCTTTTTTATTGGTATATTCTCTGACTACTTCTGAAAAATCGGGAGTTTCCTTATAGTTAATAACAAGATCAGCGCCAAGTTCTTTAACTTTTTCCATTTTTCCAGGAGAAACAGTTACTATATATTTTGAGTCAGTAGTCAATGTTTTGCAAAGCTGAATAGCCGCTGTATTAACGCCGCCTCCGCCTCCATGGAAAATGGCGGTCTGACCATCCCGAAACTCACCAATTATAAAAACATTGAGAAAAGCGGTTATATATGATTCACAGACACAGGCAGCTTCCTCAAAACTCATACTATCGGGAATTCGCATAAGGTGACTGGCGTAAGCGGCTGCATACTCCGCATATCCGCCACCGCCGACAAGTGACATGACACGATCACCAGTATTCCAACCGGTTACACCTTTACCCACAGCTTTAATAGTCCCCGCTACTTCCAGACCGAGGATTTCAGAATCACCTGGGGGAGGCGGATACTTACCTTTACGCTGCACTAAATCGGGAGCGTTGATAGAAGTTGCGACAACTTTCACAAGGACTTCATTTTCTTTCAGTGTGGGTTTGTCAATTTCTCTTATTTTGAGGACATCAAGCCCCCCGAAACCATCAAGAATTACTGCCTTCATTTTTTTGCCTTTCTTTTAGGAGGCTGTCCGAGAATGCCCTTTTCCCCAAACTCTGCGTTATACTCAAAAAATTATCCTCGGAATATCAATTATATACCTGCGGTAATTTCTTTTCGTATGCCTTGATTTTGAAAAAAATTGCTATTCTCGGACAGCCTCCTAGGATAATTGCAAATCTGGAAGCTCGTAAAGTTCTATCGCATTCTGCGTTGTAATCAGCGCAACTTCCTCCAGAGATAAACCCTTGATCCTTGCAACTTCTCTCAATGTAATCCGAACATCGGATGGCCGTGATTCCCGGCCCTGGTAACTGACGGGACAATCTGTTTCGAGGAGTATTCGCTCCAGAGGCGCTTCTTTGATTGCCTGCTGATGTGGAGGACTATAGAGAAGGGCAGGAGTGGCAGAGATATAATAACCTGCTGCAATAATCTCCTGCAACAGATCAAGTGTGCCTGTGTACCAGTGAAACACCGCTTTTTCTACACCACCAATGGTAATCATCGAAAAAACTCTCTGGTGGGAGTACCGGCAATGAAGAATCAATATTTTCCGGTACAGGGCGGATAGTTGTATAATCTCCTGAAAGACTTCTTTTTGAAGTGCTTTTTTCACACGGGCCTTATAATCCAGTCCCACTTCTCCTATGGCAACACAACTGTCTATATTCTTTTCGATAAAAGCAAGGGTTGTTTCAATCTCTGGGTTTCTTATTTCCCACGGATGATATCCAATTGCAGGGAAGACAAACCCCGGATTGTCGGCAGCTATATCCAGAATCCCTCGATTGGATTCAAGATCCATCCCTATACCAACAATCGCTCTCACCCCCGCATCTTTGGCATCTTTGAGATCTCTTTGCAGGTCTTTCAGTTCATTGAGATGGGCATGCCCATCAATAAGGGGATATCGGGAATTGGGATTCATTTCCTGAAATATTCTTCCGGATTATTCTTGCAAAAACGGCAGACTATCATATTTATAATTTTCTCCTCAAGATCTGGGCTGCTGTTTGAACGGGATCCCATGCTCCGCTAAAATATGGTGAGTACGCCAGATCAATATATCCAATATCGTCAAGTGTCAGCTCCGACCAGAGCGCAACAGAAAGGACATTGATTCTACTTACCACGTTCTCTGTACCCACCGCCTGCGCGCCGAGCAGTTTCCCTGTGGATCTGTCCCCAATAAGTTTTATCCCCAATTTTCTAGGGTCCGGCAGGGATTTTGCCAGAGACGCGGCTATCGGATTTCCCCAGATAATATTAGCAACAGGTTCAAATCCATTTCGGGTTGCTGCTTTTTCATCAAGCCCTGTGGTCGCAACCTCAAGATTAAACATTTTAAAAGATTGGGCTCCCACAACACCCGGGAAAATCACTGTATGGCCGCTTATGTTTTGCCCGGCAATACGTCCCTGTCTATTAGACACATCTCCCAGGGGCATATAGACCCACTTCCCACTAACACGGTGATATACTTCACAACAATCACCAACTGACCAGATTTCCTCACGGGAGGTACGCTGAGACGAATCCACATGAATTGCCCTCGTTTCCCCAATCTGAAGCCCGATTTCTTTAGCAAGTCGTGCGTTTGGCCTCACTCCCAAAGCCATAAATATAATATCAGCATCCATCTCTCCGTTATCGGTGACCAAGCGCAACAATGAATTCGTTCCTTTTTCAATAGCAACCGGTTTTGTATGAGGAACAAAGGTTACCTGATTGTTATTCAGCTCTTCTAATATTACCTTTGAAAACTCAGGATCCCATTTTCTGGCAGGAAGTTCACCCCGATATACAATCGTGGTCTCAATATCATGCCTTCTCATGGCCTCGCTCATCTCCATGGCGATAAAGCCTGCCCCGAGAATGATGGCTTTCCTGCATTGTTTTTCATTGATATATCTCTTTATTTTAATAGCATCTGTCAGGTTTTTCAGTGTGAATACGCCTTCCAGGTCCTGTCCCGGGATTCCCGGCAAAAATGCGTGGCCGCCGGTACCCATAACGAGATAATCATAGGGCATGCTTTCGCCACCGGATAATCGAACGATTCCCTTCGCGGTATCAATTTCATCAACACGGGTCTTTAATTTAACATTAACCCCCCTCTTTTGATGTTGTTCCGCTGTTCGCGCGATTACTCGTCTTTCATCTGTAATTACATCACCGATGTAATAAGGCGTCGGTCAGGCCGCATAGGAAACATGTTCACCCTGCTCAATAATGGTTACATTCATAGAGGAATCCCCTCTTTTCGCCTCTGCGGCAGATGCGGGCCCTCCTGCTCCACCTCCAACAATAATCAAATTCTTACTCATACCTCCCCCATTCTAAAAATTATTAAAACTCATAATCCACATAGCGATACTACACCACACCTCATGGCCTATAGAGTCTTTATCCTCAACAACTGCGTTTTTAGCGCAGATGTTGGCATCAGGGGTCAGGGACCAGGGATCTGCGGTGTTTTTACAACATGTCTCATCGTGCCAAAAGCCCAATGGGCGACCGTTGTCTTTTGCTGATCCGGTTCGACTGAGCGTTCGACTGAGCGTTCGACTGAGCTCACGCCGAAGTCTCACGCCGAAGGCTCACCGAAGTCCCAACACCTGATCCCTGATAACTCTGCGGCTTTGCCGCATTAGGATACTGTGAGCAAGTCATATAACAAAAGTAAGTTTTTATCAATTTAGTATTCAAGATTGATGGTCTCGCAAAAAGTCGTACTTCCCCTCCCCTGGTGGGAGGGGATAAAGAGGAGGGGGACGTAACTTGTTGGAATACCAGCTTTATCACCCTCACCCAACGCTCTCCCATCAAGGGAGAGGGGGTATTTTCGACTTTTTACGAACGCATCAAGATTTGGCCTAATGACTCCCTGTTGGAATGGATTGTCCTTGCGAGAGGGCATTTAATTGTTTAATGTTTTTTTGCGCGATTTCAGGAGTTGTTTGAATGTGAGCCATTTTTTAATAACAGGCATCGCATTCCGAATATTGTCCAGATTTTCTTCTGCTGCCTTTTCGCCTTCATCGATCAGATCAATGGCATGAGAAAAATCAGTCCACTGTAAATCCCCTACTTTGGGACGAATGACAATGTCTGCATCCTTCAATTCATAATCCTCTAATTGGCGTGCCATGATCTCGGCCGCTCTGTCGTTTACATCTTTTGAAGTACGGAATTCCTCCTCTGTGCAAATATCCTGATCTACTGCAACGGCAATCACCACATCGGCTCCTTCTTTTCTGGCCACGCTGCTTGGGACCAGACCAAAAATACCACCATCCGACAGAATCATCCCTCCTTCTTTCAGGGGTTCAACAGCACCGGGCACGGCACAGCTTGCCATTACGGCCTGCCTGAGAGGCCCTTCAGAAAAGATAATCTGTTTGCCTTTTACCAGATCCGTGGCCACCGTTCGAAACGGAATGCGTGTCTCCTCAATTTGAATATCGGGAATGAAATAATCGATCATGGTCTGGAAATCTTCACTGGAGAGAATGCCCGGTCTGAACATGGTTTGGGCGAGGTAAAAACTGTTTTTCAAAAAGATTTCAATTTTTTGTGCAAGTCTATGATTCTCCTTCGAGTGACTGGCTTCAACCGCCCGTATGGCCGAGGATTGAAATTCGGGACTGTTCAGGTAATCATTTGCTTTCTCTATCAATTCGTCAAGGGATAGACCACCGGCATAAGCTCCCCCTATCAAGGCCCCTGCACTTGTTCCCACGATTATATCAATG
>DFBI01000183.1:10005-20315 GCA_002367335.1 Syntrophaceae bacterium UBA3084
GCCGCCACCTCCAAGGGCCAGGCCGATGCGTTTATTCATCCATTTCATACAATGATATCCTATTTCAGACCTTCTAAAAACTTAAACTCCCATATAAGATAATGGCTTTACATGAAGCACAAAGCATCATCTATCCATTTATAGATTGTCAATTCACAAATGTCAATTTTCAAGTTCGTTTCCACCGGAAAATGAAAAACTTTGACATTTAATAGTGTTTCCAATATAAAATCGTGACAACCAACTTATGTGATTTTAGGTCTGTAATTATGCAAATACAAAATATCTTACAGCGATACGGGGATGATCTTAAGATCGTAGAAGAATATCTGGAGAAAAACTACAGTTCATATATTCAAATTATTCCCGAAGTTACCGATTATATTATAAATAGCGGTGGAAAAAGATTCAGACCCCTTCTGCTCATGATTTCATCAGATCTCTGTGGTTACGCAGGAGAAAGACGCTATTCCATGGCCGCGGTTACAGAATTTCTGCATACGGCATCTCTTCTGCATGATGATATCATAGACCACGCCGATACAAGAAGGGGGCAAACCGCGGCAAATAATGTCTGGGGAAATTCGGTCAGCGTCCTCGTTGGAGATTTTCTTTATTCACAGGCCTTTAAACTCATGATTGAAGACGGAGATCCGTCTCTGCAAAAAGTACTGACAAGCGCCGCGATTACAATGGTAGAAGGGGAAACGGCTCAATTAACAAAGTGTAACGACATAAATATCACAGAAGAAGAATACAACTCCTTTATAGAGAGAAAAACCGCTGTGCTTGTTTCTGCAGCCTGTGCAACGGGCGCTGTTTTGGCAAAAGCCCCGCAAACGACCGTCGATCTATTAACCAACTTCGGGATAAAACTCGGCATCGCTTTTCAAGTAACTGATGATACCCTTGACTATGTGGCCACAAAAGAAGAATTCGGCAAGGCCATCGGCATGGATTTCAAGGAAGGGAAGGTTACACTTCCGTTGATATGGACACTGAAAAAATGCTCTCCCGATGAAAAAGGAATTGTGGAAAAGACCCTGGAAAGTAAAAATATCAGCAACAATAATATAAAAGAAATCACCTCCTTGATTAATAAATACGAAGGTGTTGACTATGCCCTTAATAAAGCGGGAGAATATATCAAAGAGGCAAAATTATTTCTTGAATCTTTTGAAGATTCTGCACCTAAAGATGCCCTTCTGGCAATTTCAGACTATATCGTGGAACGAAAACTGTAACAATTCAACCGCTGATTTCCTTGTTTATATAATCTCCAAACAATAGTTCATATCTTCTAACTCTTCATCATCCCCATCGCGTATGATCTTTACGGCACAAGGCAGGTAATCCAGAATATCCCCGGCAGTCATGCCATCTTCTCCAATATCCCTGGCCGCCAGATCCCCGGACAATCCGTGAATAAAAACACCCGTTCTGACGGCATCTTCGACTGATTGCCCCATGCCGAACATTGCGGCAATGGTTCCCGTGAGAATATCACCGGATCCGGCAGTGGCCATCCCCGGATTACCACTCATGTTGATGAAAACTCCTTCATCCGGGTACCCTGTAAGGGAATGAGCGCCTTTTAAGACAATAATCGAATTCAGTTCTTTAGATGTTCTTTGAAGAATGTCGATCTTATTCCGGTCTATTTCTTCTACGGGCAACTTTGTAATTCTCGACATTTCCCCCAGATGAGGTGTTAGTATAGTCGCATCTGATCTTTCACTCAATATTTCCAGATCCTGAGAGATTGCCGTAATACCATCCCCATCAATAAGTATTGGTTTTTTTATCTCTCTGACCAGTTTCCTGACCAGTTGTTGTGTCTCCTCGTTAAGGGACAGCCCGGGACCGATAACCACCATATCCATCTTCTCCGCAAGTTTAAGGAGTTGATCTTTATTTTCCGGGGAAATGCTTCCTTCGCCCGTTTCACTCTGAGGGATGAAAACAATTTCACTACCTTTCCCGGCAATAAAAGGAGTAATTGAGATGGGTGCGGCGAGGCGGGCATACCCCCCACCTCCTTTGAGAAAGGACATAGCGGCAAAATAAGGTGCTCCAAAATAGCTTGCCGCACCTGCAATAAAAAGCACCTCACCAAAATCACCCTTGTGAGCATTTTTATCTTTCAGGGGCAGAGAAACAGGATCATTTATTTCAACTTTGACGGACTTGTCTTCATACAGCGCAGGCGGGAAAGAAATATGAGTAACATACAATTTTCCACATTGTTCATAACCGGGATAAAGTATATTCCCCCTCTTGGGGAGACCGAAAGTCACCGTATAGTCGGCCTTTACGGCGACTCCCAGAATTTCACCAGTATCACCGTTCACACCGGAAGGAATATCAACACTGAACACCTTCTTTTTACTTTCATTAATCAATTGAATGATTTCCCGGTAAATACCACCTACCTCCCGGGCAAGACCTGTACCAAAAATCGCATCCACAACGGCATCACAGTGGAAGACTTCCGTCCTTATAGATTCGGCAGAGCCCACCTTCTGAATTTTCAGAGGAATCTTCGATAGAATATTAAAATTCATCTTTGCGGCCCCCGTCAATTTGTTCATATCACCCATGGTAAAAACGGTAACGTCGCCACCATTTGAATGGAGTTTCCTTGCAACCACACATCCGTCCCCTCCATTATTCCCGGCACCGCAAAAAACAACAAATTTCTTACCTTTGATCCCGAATTCATCCTGAATAACAAAATAAGTTGCAAGGGCCGCATTTTCCATCAAAAGTTCATCTTTGATGCCGAATTTCTCGATGGCGTTCCTATCCATAGATCTTATTTCATTCACGCTGCAAACCTTCATAATATGTTCCCCTCTTTTTTACGCTATCATTAATGAAATTATTGTATTATTAAAATATCATCAGCTAGTATAGAAAAGATGATCAAGAAAAACAAATATTTTCTACATCAAACACTCAATGAATCAAAAATAGAATACAAACAGGAGAAAACAGTTATGGCTAATAGGGCCTTGGAAGGCATAAGGGTTGTTGATTTGAGTCATGTTCTGGCAGCGCCGACGTGTACCATGTTTCTGGCTGACCTCGGAGCCGAGGTTATCCATATTGAGCCGCCCCACGGAGACGATTCGAGAGAATTTGGTCCCTTTGCAGGCAAACCGGGTAAAAACAAAAGCGGTTATTTTATAAGTCTTAACCGTAACAAAAAAAGCATGGTTTTAAATTTGAAACACGAAAAAGGGAAAAAGATACTTGGCGAACTGATCCGGCTCTCTGATGTTATTGTGGAAAATTTCAGGCCCATGACAATGCGAAAACTGGGCTTTGGATGGGAGGAAATTCAAAAAATAAATCCCGGGATGATCTATGCCTCTATATCTGGTTTTGGTCATGACACCCTTCCCGGATATGAAACACGTCCCGCTTATGATATGGTTGCACAGGGTTACAGCGGGATTATGAGTATCACAGGGCCGGAAGGAGGACCTCCCTGCAGAGTGGGTTCGTCTGTTGGAGATATCGTTGCCGGTCATCAGGCCGTCATTGGAATTCTTGCCGCATTGATCCATCGGGAGAAAACAGGGAGAGGGCAGTACTATGACGGTTCGATGATAGATGGTCTGTTTGCCGTACTGGAAAATGCCGCCGTCCGGTACACGATCGAGGGAACAATCCCGGAATCATTAGGAAGTGCACATCCTTCTATAACACCCTTTCAGGGGTTTAAAACCAAAGATTCCTGGATCATAACACCCATCGGAAACGATAACTTGTGGGCTGCATTCTGCAAGGTGATCAATAGAGAAGATCTGACACATAACCTGAAATTTGAAACCAATCTCCTTAGAACCAACAACAAAGAAGAACTTATTCCCATACTCGCCGATGAATTAAGGAAGAAAACCACCAGGGAATGGGCCGATATTTTCGAGGATGCAGGCCTGCCGTATTCCCCGATAAACAATATAAAGGAAATCTGCGAAGATCCGAACATCACATACCGGAAAATGTTGGTGGACATGGATCAGCCGGAAGCGGGTAAGATGAAAATCGCCGGATCGCCGATCCATCTGTCTGAAACACCGGGAGAAGTCTATGCCGCAGCCCCTCTTCTGGGACAGCATTCGGAAGAGATTTTGAGAGAAATCCTGAGATATTCTGATGAAGAGATTGATAATCTGAAAAAGGAGGGGGTAATAAACGGAGAAGATTAGCAATAAATATAAAAGACAACAAACCACGGCAGATACCATCTGGATACTCGAATCAATCGACGACAATAAGTTCCCCTACCTTCTTACGATATGGCAGGACGGAAGGGCACTTCTCAGGTTGCGTGTCCAGGAAAAATGGCCGGGACAGAAGGGACACGTCTTTTGCGTACGTGAAGAAGATGATGGATTACGCTGGACGACTGAAGAAGTGGAGCGGGTCCCCGTCATTTCCATGAATCGCTACGGCAAGCGTCTTGCCGTCATCCTCGACAGACCCAGAAACAAACGTTGCGACTTTCTCTTCCTGACAAAGCAATACAAGACGAGAGAGGGTGAATATGAACAGATATTCTGGAGAACGGAACGGGGTCTGAAAGAACGAAAACCCAGGGTAAAACTCTCCACATACACAAAAAGCGAACTTTCCATCGTGATCGACTCCGCCGAACGATATCCCTGGCGATTCCCAAGCAGTGAGGTAACCCGTGAGCAACTTCCCGTCGGCGACTACGCGTTGAAAGAAGGCAACCGGCTCGTGGCAGTTGTCGAGCGGAAGACCATGGACAATTTCCTTGCCGAATTCGGCAGGATGCCTGTATTCCACCAGCAATTAAGCGAACTTGAAGCATACCGGCACACAGCCCTTGTAATCGAGGCCAACTACTCCGATTTTCTGAACCCGCACAAGATGAAATACTATCCCCCGGCTTTTACGGCAAAAGCAATCGCTGAGCTACATGCCTTTCACCCAAATTTATCAATTGTCTTTGCCGGAAACCGCAAACTTGCCCAGGAATGGACCCTCCAGTTCTTCACATCAACCATGGCCCATCAAGAAGACATACCTCACCACAAAGTCTCCGAAGTCATGACACGCTACGGAAAAACACCTGAAACAACCGGCGGCAGTTATTATGAGATAAGAGAAAGTATAGAAAACGAATTTCCTCAAGAATTCACCATTGCAATGCTGCGAGAATCATTCCCAGACATCCCCGAAGCGACCCTCAGGAGAGTACTGCGAGACATGAAAAAAGAAGGAATCATTGAACCCCACGGAAAGGGAAAAAATAGCTACTGGACAAAAACCCTGGAGTGAACAGGTGTCTCTTCCGTCTCATGGTATCTTCCGGTTTTCATAAAGACCGCACATTTCCCCTGGCGAGAGAAGCAAAGATACCGCCTGTGCAGAGGATGCCAAATACTGCAAAAGCAACTTTGAAGCTGGTTAAGAAAAGGACAGGATCCGTTTGACAGAGCTCCGCGTCACCAACAAACAGCGCAATCAGCAAGGTTACAATAGTCATGCTCGTAGCCATTCCGATCATACGCATGGTTGAAACCGTTGACGCGGCAACCCCGTAGAATTGTTCACTTACAGACCCCATAATCGCATTGGTATTGGGTGAGGAAAACAGGGCAAAGCCGAGACCGATAAGTGCCAGATTCAGTGCTACCATCCAGACAGGTGTCGCGGTACCAAGAAGTGTAAAAAGAAAAAGGCTCAGCGCATTAATTCCCATTCCACATGAAGCGATAAAACGAGGCTCTATTCTGTCTGAAAGCGAACCGGCGAATGATGAAAACAGAGCCATGATGACAGGTTGCGCGAGAAGGACAAGGCCCGCTGTCTGAGGGCTGTATCCCCGGATTACCTGAAGATAAATGGAAATAAGAAAGCCTATAGCAAACGTTGCGCTGTAATTAATCATGGCAGCCAGGTTGGAAAAGGCAAAGACAATATTATGAGAAAACAGCCGCAGGTTTATGAGAGGAAAAGATATTCTTGATTCGAGAAGGATAAACCCCGTCATGAGAATCCCCCCGGCTATAAGAATGTACTTTGCCCATGGTGTGCTGTACATTGATGACATGCCGTACAGAAGCGCGGCAAGCCCAAACATATAGAGCATGCTGCCGACGAGATCGAATTTGTCTCCCAGCGCATTGGCCCACTCATCCCGCACACGGATCATAATGAATACAACAGAAGCCAAACCAAGGAGAGCAGTAAAGTAAAAGATGCTTCTCCATCCCAGATGCTGGCATAAGAAGCCTCCGAGAACAGGCCCGAGTGAAAGACCGGTATATGTGGCCGTTACGGCCAGCCCCATCGCCTTTCCCCTCTGCTCGGCCGGATAGACGGAAGAGATTATTGCCATTCCCGTCGCGTATATCATTGAAGCCGATATTCCCTGCAATACCCTGAAAAGGATGAGCGAAGCATTCGACCACGAAACTGCGCATAGAAACGTGAAAAGAGTAAAGCCTGACGTTCCCAGAAGAAAGATTTTTTTCCTCCCCGCTATATCTGCAATTCTTCCCATGGGCAGCAGAAATACGGCTGATGCCAGGATATAGCCGGTTACAATCCAGCTCAAGGCAAGAGAGCTCCCCGCGAATTCTTTTCCGATTAAAGGCAATGCCAGATTCGTTGAGCTGCCGATAAACGTCGTAAAGAAAGACGTCATCATAACAGAGATAAGGATGCTCTTTCCCCGCAATATATCACTGTTAATCACTTTTCTTATACGTGTTTCCATTCCTTCTCTACCCGAAAACCCCCTTTACTCAATATAATGAGTAAATTGTCAAGGGGAAAAGTGAATCAGTATGGAGAATGGTTATGTATTTCCTGTGAATACTATAACCGCCTGCAGATGGTGAGAGAAACACTTCCACGTTTCCCTTGACATTCCACGGCTTTTTGTTGAATATGAAAAAATCTGAACAAAAAACAAAAGGTGCTATGTATTAAACAACAAATGATCTTTTCTTCTTAAACGCAAGAAGGCCCTGAAAATGGCAGATAATCACAAAAACCCCGTATCTCTTAAATAGAGGCGGGGTTTTTCATTTTTTCATGATAGGAAGAATTAGATGATTACCGACACCACCTTTTTTACAAATGAACCGGGCTACTCACTGCTTGACCGGTTCAAGAAGACATTAAAGCACGTTCAATACTTTGATGTGCTGGTCGGGTATTTCCGCACAAGCGGGTTTTATCAGTTGTACGAATCCTTCGAGACTATTGACAAAATTAGAATCCTGGTTGGTCTCAATGTTGATCAAAAGACCTATGAGATTATTGAAGAAACACGATCCGGGGGCGAATTCGATTTTGAATCACACAGCAAAACGAAACGCATGTTCAGCGAACAAACAGCATCCGAAATGGATGAATCGGAAGACTCCTATGAAACCGAAATCGGAATCAGAAAGTTTCTGGAATTTCTGACTGCCGATTGTTCCAATAAAGAACAGGACATGGCAAACGGCGGCAACGGGAAAAAGATGGAACTTCGCGCTTATCCCAGTGAAAACATCCACGCCAAGGTCTATATCAGCCGTTTCAAAAAAGATGAGCTGGACTTTGGCAGGGTAATCACCGGTTCCAGCAATTTTTCCGAGAGCGGCCTTATCGCCAACAGAGAATTCAATGTCGAATTAAAAGACAGGGTCGATGTTGAATTCGCCCTGAAGCAATTTGAAAACCTGTGGAAAGATAGTGTAAACATCTCGCAGGAATATGTCGAAACCATTCAGAATAAAACCTGGCTCAATGACGCGATCATCCCCTATCATCTATATCTGAAAATGCTCTACGAATACTTGAAAGAAGACATCAATCTGGATGAAGAGATTGAGCTGGACCTGCCTGAAGGCTTTATGGAGCTTGAATATCAAAAACATGCAGTCGTCTCCGCCAAAAAAATCCTGGACGCTTACAACGGGGTATTTCTGGCCGATGTCGTCGGTCTGGGGAAAACATTTATATCGGCCATGCTGGCTCAACAGTTGCCCGGCGGCAAGCTGGTTATATGCCCTCCTGTACTCAAGGACTATTGGGAAGAGACATTCTTTGACTTTGGAATCAAGAAAACAAAGGTGGAATCTCTCGGCAAACTTGACCAGATCATAAAGGATGGAACGGAAAAATTCGATTATATCTTCATTGATGAGGCGCACCGTTTCAGAAATGAATATACCCAGGGCTTTGAAATGATTCATCAGGTCTGCCACGGCAAAAAAGTCATTCTGGTTTCCGCGACACCCCTGAACAATACCTTTGATGATATTTTAAGCCAATTGAAACTCTTTCAGATTCCCAGGAAATCAACAATTCCGGGGGTGCCGAATCTTGAAAAATTCTTTAAGAGTCTCATGCACAGCCTCAAGAATATCAAAAAATCAGATCCGGAATACATCAGCGCCATCAAGGAAGGTTCCGGAAAAATCAGGGAAAATATCCTCAAATATACGATGGTGCGGAGGACGCGGTCTGAAATTATAAAGTATTTCAATAAGGATATCGACGAGCAGGGATTATTCTTTCCCGATGTGGAAGATCCTCGGAGAATCATCTATGAATTCGACGACGAGATAAACTCAACCTTCAATAACACCATTGAATTACTGAAAAGATTCAAATACGCCCGCTACACACCCCTTCTATACCTGAAGGAAGAAGTTTCAGAGCTTGAAAAGCAGAGCCAGCGCAATGTCGGCGGTTTCATGAAGGTCATCCTGGTTAAACGGCTTGGAAGCAGTTTCCATGCTTTTCGTAAAACAATCGCCCGCTTTGTTGAATCCTACGTTAATTTCATTGGTATGTTCGACAAAGGGACAATTTATATCAGCAAGACTGTCGACGTTTACGATCTATTGGATGAAGACAACGAAGATAAGATACATCAATTCATAGAGCAGGAAAGGATAAGCCGGTATGACGCGGAACAGTTCAGGCCGGAATTTATAGAAGACCTCAAGGCCGACTTGAAATTACTGAAAGCAATCCGCGATCTGTGGTCGGTTGTCGATTCGGATCCGAAGATAGAAACATTCATCGATGATCTGAAAACGAACAATGAGCTGAAAGACAAGAAGATAATCATCTTTACGGAATCGAAGGAAACGGGCGATTATCTCTACGATAAACTCAGCGCTCGATTCCCGAACAAGGTATTGTTTTACTCCAGTGAAGGCGGGCAAACCGCGGAGGGCAAAAAATCAGTCATAGACGCCCGGCGTATCATCAAGGAAAATTACGATCCCACCCACAAGACCCAGAATGGCGATTTGCGGATTCTCATCAGCACCGACATCCTCTCGGAAGGCATCAACCTGCACCGTTCAAATATCGTAGTAAATTACGATCTGCCCTGGAATCCGACAAAGGTGCTTCAAAGAGTGGGACGTGTAAATCGTGTAGGAACAGAACATAAGAATATCTATGTATTCAACTTTTTCCCCACAGACCAGTCAGACAGACATATTGGCCTGGAAGATAACATCAAATCCAAGATCCAGGCTTTCCACGACACGCTTGGAGAGGATGCAAAATATCTTACCGACGAAGAAGTCGTGTCTTCCCATGAATTATTCGGAGATACACTGTACCAACGCCTTGCGGATAAAAAGACGTATGCGGGTGATGATGAAGAAGGACAATCCGAGTTGAAATACCTGAAGTTTATTCGTGATATTCGCGATAATCAGCCCGCGCTTTTTGAAGAAATTAAAAACCTTCCAAAGAAAGCACGATCATCCAGACAATGCGACATGGAGAGTGATCAGCTGATTACCTTCTTTCGCAAAGGCAAATTGAAAAAGTTTTTTATGTCGGGCGACGCCGGTTCCCGGGAATGTACTTTCTTTGAAGCCGCGGATATCCTGGAATGCGACAAAGATACAAAACGGGAGAAGATACCAAAACAGTTCTATCCGATGCTGGAGGACAACAAAGAACAGTTTCGCTTTGTCACTTCAGGCGAAAACTTTGAACCGAAAGGATCAGGCGGACGTGGTGGGCTATCCAATGAACGCTATGCCATCACGCGTTTGAAGGCGAAGGAATTTAGAAAATATCAAGGTTTCACCGATGACGACGATGAGTATATCAGACTCGTTCTAAGAGGATACGAATACGGTGTGATTCCCAAAAATACTACAAAGGGCATCAAGAAAAAGATCGAAAAGGAAAGCAACCCCTTGAAGGTCCTGGCAATTCTCAAAAAGAGCATTCCCAATAACATCCTTGATCTGGAAAGACCGGGCCAACCGAGTGTGTCCTCAAAAAGGGAAGTTATT
>DFBI01000143.1:0-1710 GCA_002367335.1 Syntrophaceae bacterium UBA3084
CATATAGCACTTTCATTTTGTAGATGCCACTTATTTCTTTTAGTTACTTTCGTGGATAATGTTTCGCACATTTTGTGCCATACCGGAATTGTAATAAAAGAAGTGATTTCAGCAGGGAAGCTTGATAGAATAACCATTTATTAAGTTGCGATATTGACGTATCGTTATTCCGATACTATCTCACAAAGCGCTCTTTTCGTTTGACTTATGGTGATTTGATATGGTTAACTACGAGTTCTTTTTTGTATATGTGGTGGAGTTTTTCTTTAATCTATGAATTTTAGCATAAGGCATTAAGGAGGTTGGTTATCTTAATGAACTCATTAAAATCCTCTGTTTCCGAAAAAACTTCCGGCTATGGCTGGGTTGTTTTGGCTTTGACTTTTTTCCTGCAGGCCAGTGCCTCGATGGCTGTATTTTCGTTTGGTCCACTGGCGCCTTTCCTGCGGGATGATTTGGAAATTACCCGCGCACAGGTAGGAATGTTCACATCAATAATTTATCTTGGGATGGTCTTTTTTGGTACCCACGCCGGCTGGCTTACAGACAAGTTTGGCATACGACTTTTTCTGCTGGCAGGACCTGGTGCAATGGGATTAGTCTTTTTGTGTTTGCCCCTGACTCATTCTTTTATTCCTGCTTTGTCTATTGTTTTCATAGCAGGAGTTGGTTATCAATTTATTAACCCCACCACCGTTAAGACTTTGTCTCAGTGGTTTCCCCCCAGGATGAGGGGTACTGCAATAGGTATCAAACAATCAGGGATATCTTTTGGGGGGGCAGTCGGAGCAGTCCTCATACCCGTAATCGCTCTTGCCTGGGGCTGGCGGGGCACGATGATTGTCATAGGCGGTATAATACTGGCGATAGTCTTCCTGTGCCGGATTTACTATCGCGAACCTTCTACTGGTCTAGAAGCTGCCAAAAGTCAGCTCATTACCACGGAGGGGCTCCTGCAAACTATCACAAAACGCAATCTTGTCTTGCAAAGCCTGGCAGGCGCCATGTATTGCATTCCGAGTGTTGTGATTGCCACCTATCTGGTGCTTTATTTAAAAGAGACTCTGTCCATTTCGGTTGTTGTGGCCGGAACCTGCCTGATGGTAGCCCAATTGGGCACTGTTGCCGGTCGTATTCTTTGGGGTGTCATCAGCGATCGCCTTTTCGCGGGAAAACGTAAAAACGTCATGATAATCATGGGCGTTTCTATGGCTTTACTCTCTGTGATTGCGATGTTAATCTCCTCTAATACTTCACTTTGGTTGATATACACCATATTCGCTGTTTTCGGCTTTTCAACGGGTATTCATGGCGTGCATGTCACCTTTCTTGCTGAGCTTTCCGGCGAAAAGATGGCCGCCACAGGTGTGGGTTTTGGAGCAGCAGTATCCGCGATTGGTATGGTTGTAGCTACTCCAATATTTGGTTATATTGTTGATACGACTGACTCTTATAAGATGGCCTGGCTATTTGTGGCTATCCTTGGGATTATCGGGGCAGGTTTTATTTGTTTTATTCGTGAAGGTAAGTCTTAAGGTAACTACTCAGGCAGGCACAGAGAGGCAAAGGCACATAGGCACAAAGAGTAAAAAAAAGTAACAACCAGTACCGCCTGTGATTCCGGCTAGTCCGGGTTAGTCCCTTAGTTGTGAAATTCGTGCAAAAATGGCAAAAGAATTTAGTAAGCGTTCACGGTTGGCCGCCTTTTCC
>DFBI01000143.1:1737-8693 GCA_002367335.1 Syntrophaceae bacterium UBA3084
GATGTTCGATGTTCGATGTTCATCTTGGTTCCGTGCGAACAACTTAACTCATATCCCTGACATCTGAAATCTGACACCTTGTTTTGACGTTTTTCCCATTTGTTTTTATCGTAATTGCACCGTTTTTATCAGTTCTGAATATTTTTGTATCTATTTTTCCATATCTGTCAAGCACATCCGGATCAGGGAAACCGAACACATTGTCTGGACCGCAGCTGAAAACGGAGATTTCAGGCCGTACCATTCTAAGGAAGGGGATTGTGCTTGATGTGTATGCACCGTGATGAGGCGCCATGAGGATATTGCTTCTTAGATTATCCCCGGACAAAATAAGATTATTTTCCACAATCCCGGATATATCTGCGGGAAGTAAAATGCTTACATCTCCGAAGATGATCTTCATAACTATTCCATTATTATTAAAATCAAATTCTGGGATGAGAGACCCTCCTTCCGGGATTGATTTTACAGGATTTAAGATCTTTACGGATGTGTTTCCTATTTTAATTTCAGGCGTGTTACCGCTTATGATTCGATGGGGAATGTTCTTTTCTTTTATGATCTTAAGAAAGTCCAGATATGATTTACGATTTGATTTCTGACCATTTGACCAAACCTCCTTTATCTTAAAGTTTTTGAGTATATAGATGAGTCCACCTATATGATCCTGATCCGGGTGAGTGAGGACTACGATATCGATCTTTTTTATTCTTTCGTGCCACAGGAATGGAGCTACGACGCATTTTCCTATATCGAAGCTATCAGTGTCATAGAACCCGCCACCGTCTACAAGCATTTTTTTGCCTCCTGGAAATTCAATGAGAGTAGAGCTGCCCTGTCCGACATCAATAAAGGTTGCCTTGAGATGCCCCGTGCTTTTACCTTTCATGTAAAGGTAACCCCCGTCTGCCATGAAAAACAAGATGAGAAGGGCGAATGATATTTTGAGAATCCTGTATTTGATCACTCGTTTGTTAATCAGGTTTTCATCTGGAAATCTCTTTATTCCTTCATTTTCTAAAGGGAGGTTAAGGGGGATTTGCCTTGTTGAAGAAGTGGGGGTGGGGCGATTGGTTTCGGTCCAGATATCTATCAGTTTTACCGATGTCATCAGGGTGAGATAATATGCCATTATTTCGATCAGTGTAGGTGTGGTTACGAAAATAGATGAAAAGGAAAAGGACGCCAGAAAATTAATGATAGAAACGGAAATACCCGCAAAAAATGATGCAATCTTAATGAAAATTATGGCAAGTGGACTGATAACCGGTGCGATTACGATGGTTAATAGCCCAAGGGGCAGAACAACGAAACCGATGATCGGTATGATCATAATGTTTGAAAGAAGTGTAACAGTAGATAGCCTGTTGAAATAAAAGGCAATTAATGGCAGCGTGCCGAGGGTTGCGGCAAGAGACACGATAATGAAAAGCATTATATTTAATGTGATTTTTCTTTTTAGTGAGGGTGGCTCATTCTCTTCAGCGTTCCATTTGGGTATAAAAATCGAAAATCTTGGTGTTATAATCACAATAGCGGTTACAGCCGCGAAAGAAAGCTGAAAAGATACATCAAAGAGAGAGGCGGGGGCAATAATAAGAATAATAAAGGCCACCAGGGCTACGGTGTTCAGGATGTCTCGTTCTCTGTCAAGAAGAACAGACAATAGAAACGTGAGGATCATGATTGTAGCCCTGATCGTTGAGATTCCAAGCCCCGCAATAAAAGCATAGATTATAATGGGTATGGTTGCGAAGAGAAGCGAAATTTTAAATATATTGAATCTCAAAAGGAGATATTCGGAAGATTTCATGCAGGTTTTGACAAGGATTAAAGATAAAAAGGCTATGATCCCGATATGAAGACCTGATATAGCCAGGACATGAGAAATGCCGGTACGTTTGAAATTTTCCAGAATGTCTTCAGGAATTCCTCCTTTTTCCCCAAGTATCAGGGCCTGCAGAATTTCCCCTTCGTAGTTGGGTGAGGTTGTGGAAAAGAGTTTTCTGATAGACGTCCTAAAATTTTCGAGATGTATTTTGAAAATATTTCCAATATTTCTTCTTATAATTACTATTTTTGCTGAATTATCTATGTATCCCCGTACCTTTATCCCCCTGTACAGGAGATATCTTTCATAATCGAACCCACCGGGATTATTAAAATTATGTGGTTTTTTCAGTCTCGTTTTGGCCCTGATAAAATCACCATATTTGAAATGCTGTTTGTTGTGTCTAACTGAAAGGAGAATTTTCCCATTCACGGGGATGGAGCCCCCGTTTTTAATGATTTTTGTTGTTGATACGACAAGAAAAGTCTTATGAGGAAAAACACGGGGGTTTTTACAGATTAACCCTTCGATTGTAAGCTTGTCTTTCCCTGTATGGAGAGAAATATCCGTGTTGCGAGGTTTCTGATAAAGATATAAGTTTATATTGAGGACACCAAGGAAAAATAAGGATAAAATTAACGAACAGACAATATATCTTTTCCACTTTTTAATAATCGACAGGGAAAAAACGATGAAAAATATCAGGAAAAGCAAGACAGCGACAATATCCGGTAAGTGGACTATATTTCCTGCGGTTATTCCGGCGATAAGAGCAATAAGTAACGGGATTAAAGGTCTTTCCATATTAATATTTTTCCGGGTGCTGGAACCAAACAAGATATATTTTTATCGCGAAAACACGAAAAAGAAAATTTAACTCCGCATTTTCTGCTTTTTTCGACAGGCCTGGTGTGAACTCACACCGAAGCCATTTTTGCCTGTCTGCGTGTCTGCCTGTGCGTGTCCGCACGCAGACAGGCAACGCACAGGCAGGAGGCACGAACTTTACAATTAAGGGACTGAATGAGTTTTATAAGGTAAATGAATTGCTATTTCAAAATGGAAATGTTATTAATTCCCCAATTCATATACACTTAATGCGGCAAAGCCGCAAAGGCAAAAGACCGGAAATTAAGATTCAAAGGTCGAAAAAGAAAAAAAGGTAAAGCAGATAATTTACTCAGTCCGGAGGCTTTTCTGTGGATAATTTCTTCCATTATTTATCAACTCATCCCCTCGCTGCTATCATCGTTGCGGTAATAATACTTTTTATGGTGTATTTCGTTATCAAGAAATTGTTAAAGCTGGCGCTCGTACTGGGACTTATTCTGATAGCAGTGTCAGGGTATTTTTATTACAAAGCCCCTGATGATTTCCCCAAGAATGTAAGAAGTACAATTAATAAAGCCAGAGAGCAAACCGGGGAAATGACTGAAAAAAGTAAAGATATAGTCGGAGTTGGTATGGAAATGCTAAAAAAGGGGAAAGACCTTGCCGTGGGTGTTGAAAAAGTAATGGAGGAAAAGAAAAAGGAAATTGAAGGGGAATAATTTCCTTAGAAAAGATTAATTTCCATAGCTCTCACGGGACAGGCTGTCATACATAGCTCACAACCGTTGCACTTTTCAGGATCAAAGAGAACTTTCATAGTCTTTTCGTCAAGATATAATGCCCCCGTTGGGCAAAAGGCTATACATGCACCACAATGAACGCATTTATCCACATTCTGTATTACTCTGTTAGAAAGCGGTTCGACTTTAACCCCGGATTCCTTAAGATAGAGGATGCCTTTGTCGAAATTCTCTTTTGTGCCGGCTAAATCAAGAACCAGCAAACCTTCTCTCTTGGGAAGTATTCTTGCTTTCAGTATGTTAAAAGCAAGGTCATAATCCTTTACGAGGCGATGCACGATGGGCTGATCTGCAACGTCTGCCGAATAATGGATAATTATTTTTTTAGAATACATAGTTTACCATTAACTCCCAAATGGCTTCTACAATAAGTTAACAGGTGTATCGTGTCAAGAAATTAGTTGAAACTGTCAGACAAGAATCAAGTAACTGCTCAGCCTTTAACCTTGAACCTTGAACCTTGAACCTTCAGTCTATCCACCTGAGTACTTACACAAATTCACTATAGGAGATTTGAAATCATGCATAAATTTTTTAATCCGAAATCGGTTGCCGTCATTGGAGCTCCAAGTAAGACGGGCCTGGGAGCTCTAAACAATGTTGAGAACATGTTACGATATGGTTACGAGGGCCGCATATATCCTATTAACCCAAAAGTCAAAGAAATTTGCGGGTTAAAAGTTTATCCGTCTGTTCTTGAAATACCGGAGCCGGTGGATCTGGTTGTTATTTCCGTGGGAAGAGATCGGGCGTTATCCCTGTTTGAAGAATGTGTACAGGCAGGTATCAGGCGGGTTGTCGTTATCAGTCAGGGATTTGCCGATGCAGACCGGCGTGGTGCAGAGTTGCAGAAACATATTGTCGAACTGGCGAAAAAAAACAATGTGCGGGTTCTCGGACCTAATACTATGGGTCTGCTTAATAATTTTCAGAACTTATCAACCGGTTTTGTAGATATTCCCAGACCTGAGAAATATCCTCATGTATCTGTGATTGCTCAGACCGGAGTACTCCAGGTAGCTCCTAAAGATTTTGCCTATAAATCCTGGGGTAAGGCAATCGATATCGGAAACATGGGAGACGTTGATTTTGTAGATGCGTTGGAATATTTTGCCGATGATCCTGAAACAGAAGTGATAGCTATGCATATGGAAGGTATGCAGCGAGGTCGTGAGTTTTTGGAAGTGGCCTCCAGGATCACCTTTCATAAACCGATTGTTGTGTTTAAGACCGGTCGGAGCAGTGCGGGGGCTGAGGCAGCGCTTTCACATACCGCTTCACTTGTGGGCGAAGATGCGGTTTTTGACGCAGTTTTTGAACGGGCTGGTATAATTCGCGTAAAAACCATTGCGGAATTACAAGATACCCTTCGCGCGCTCGTTTGTTTTAAAGCAATGAAAGGGCCAAAGATTGGAATTGCGACTGCCACTGGCGCAGCAGGTATTATGGCCATAGATGCTTGCGAAGAAGAAGGATTGGAGCTTGCCGGGTTACCTCAAGGTTTGTCAGAGAAGTTAAAGAAAGGGATGCCGGAATGGGTACACATCGGCAATCCTATAGATATATGGCCGGTAGGTATGATTGGAGGCAATTACCCCGGAGCGGTTGGCACAACTGTAACGGAGCTGTTAAAATCGTCCGGTGTGGATGGTGTAATTATGATGACGCCTGCCGTAAATTCTCCTCTCCATATAGATATTGCCGATCTTACGGAAGTGGTTTCAGAAGCACGAACGAGGGCAGGGAACAACAAACCCATTGCTATATGGCCGTATTCGGATGATCATTCCGTTTTTACCGATCGTTACGAGGCGATTGATGGCGTGGCGTCTTTTCATTCTCCTGAGCAGGCCGTTAAGGGACTGTCTTCTTGTTATAAATACCACAAGTTACGAAATAGAGCGATTCCGTCAGGAAAGCGTTTTATAATTGATCATGATAAGGTCGATCCTGTTCTAGAAAGAGGAAGAAAGCAGAAAGTCCTGACGGGAGAAGATGCCCTTTGTTTACTCAATGCATTTGGAATTCCTATCGTAAGAGGCGCTATAGCCGGGAACTGGGAAGAACTTGAAACCGCGGCATCGGAACTTGACAATCCTTTCGTTCTTAAACTTTCCGGTTCGGCGTTTCTTCATAAAAGTGAGTGGGGTGGTGTAAAAACGGGAATCGACAATATGGGAGAACTCCGTGAGGCTTTTCGTGAAATGTCGGAAAACGTTTTTCGCATAGATCCAAAACTGGAGATTGAATCTTTTCAGTTACAGGAACAGGCATTTGGCAAGGAACTGTTGCTTGGTTTAAAACAAGATTCCCAGTTCGGTCCGGTAATTGTCTGCGGGATGGGAGGTATTTATACGGAAGTATTCCGTGATATAAGTCGGGAAATAGTTCCTGTTGACAGATCTGTTGCGGAAAGAATGATCAAGTCGCTTGGGATCTACCCTTTATTGAAAGGCGTGAGAGGAGAAAAGACTGTGGATATGGAAGCTCTCCTGGATGTCCTGGAACGACTTTCTTTTTTAGCTGTCGAGATTCCGGATCTGGTGGAACTGGATATCAATCCCTTGCTGGTATCTGAAACTGGGTGTAAAGCGGTAGATGCGCGGTTATTGTGGTGAGATATTTGTTTACAAAATCAAATTTTCACATTACAGAACAAGTTCATTAATGATTAAGACACCGGTTCTTCAATGTTTTTCAAAATTTGAATAAGGAGAGTAGTAAACTGTGGCCGGAGTTACTTTTAGCAGCAAGGGCGGGCGTATAAAAACTGATATAAGAAAAGGCAGAGCCAAAAGCCCAAGGTCTGCAGAAGATGTAGTCCGTAAAATAAAAAAAGATATGGAAAAGCCACCGGGGGAAGATTACAGGGAACGCTCACTGGCCATTCATGGTTTAATCTGCGCCAAATGCGGCAGGGAGTTTGATCATTCCAACCGGCATCTTTTAACGGTACATCACAAAGATGGCAATCATCACAATAATCCGCCTGATGGCAGTAACTGGGAAAATCTTTGTATCTACTGTCATGAGGATGAGCACAGCCGGGACCTTCTTGGCGGTTACTTTAATGGTTCAACAGGTGGGAAAGAAGAAGAGGGCAGGCTGGCTTATAAAGGTAAAACAACAAAAGATGAAAGAGAATCCGGTTTCGGAATTCTCGGTGAAAAGTTAAAAGAGGCAATGAAAGAAAAAGAAAAGAAATGATATATGAAGAATGCAGAAATCTTTCTCGATTGAAATTTTTCATTGTGTTATCACTTATATCATTATAATAAATCGATGGCTTCGTAAAAAGTCGTCGCTCCGGTGAAAACCGGAGTCCAGAGCCCTTGTAACTAATTGAATAGACTGGATTCCGGCTTTCGCCGGAATGACGGAAAAGGGCACCTTTTGACTTCCAAGTAACTTGTCATTCCCGACCTGAGCGTTCGACTGAGCTCACGCCGAAGTCGGGAATCCAGTATTTTGTTCATTTCCCTCTGGATTCCCGC